>CAYXUZ010000010.1:16792-63592 GCA_964467705.1 uncultured Ardenticatenaceae bacterium
CCCCGGCGAGATGGCGGGGCGACAGAACAGGATCATCGGAAAGCGTGGCAGTTGTTTGCTGACCATTTTTACCTGTTTCGCGGAACGCCCACGGGGCTGTGGCTGCGGGAAGAGTTTGTGGGATTGTTTGGCATTGAGGAGACGCTCAACGGCCGTAACGCCCAACACCTCTACGACCAGATTGACGACAAACTACGTGCCCCCGATTTCACACCGCGCCGGTTGTATAACCGCTTTAACATCGAGGTGCTGTGTACGACGGACGCGGCCACCGACACGCTGGCGCACCATCAGGCGATTCGAGATAGTGGCTGGCACGGCCGTATCCTGCCCACCTTTCGCCCCGATGCCGTCGTCAATCTGGATACCGAAAACTGGCGCGACCATATTGCCACTGTGAGTGCGGTTTCGGGGGTGGATGTGGTGGATTATGCATCATTCATTCGGGCATTGGAGCAGCGCCGCGCCTTTTTCAAGCAGATGGGGGCCAAAGCCACCGACCATGCCGCGCTGACGGCTTACACCGGGCGGCTAACGGTGACGGAAGCGGAGGCGATCTTCCAGCGGGGGCTGCACGGCCGTGCCGATGCCACCGATGCCACCCAATTCACCGGCCATATGCTGATGGAAATGGCCCGCATGAGCGCGGAGGATGGGCTGGTGATGCAGTTGCACGTGGGCGCGTACCGCAACCACAACGACCTGATTTTCCAGCAGTTTGGCCGGGACATGGGGGCGGACATGCCCACGGCCAGCGAGTTTACGCAGAACTTACGGCCGTTGCTCAACGCATTTGGCAACGACCCCCGCTTTCGACTGATATTGTTTAATCTGGATGAAAGCACGTACGGCCGTGAACTGGCTCCACTGGCCGGACATTACCCGGCGGTGAAACTGGGGCCGCCCTGGTGGTTTTTTGACAGTCTGAATGGGATGCGCCGCTACTTTGACCAGGTGATGGAGACGGCGGGCATTTACAACACCGCCGGGTTTAACGACGACACCCGCGCCTACCCCTCCATCCCTGCCCGGCACGACCTGTGGCGGCGGGCGGCGGCGGACTGGGTGGCCGGATTGGTGGTGCGCCACATCGTCAGCGAGGCAGAAGGGGCGGAAATGACCCGTGCCCTGGCCTATGACCTGGCGAAACAGGCATATAACTTATAGGGAATGGGATGCGGATTTGCAGGATTTTTGCGGATTTTTTTGATCGAAAGATTCCTCACTCCGAAGGCTAAGAAAGTTGTCATTCCGACGAGTCTTCGAGGAGGAATACCAATTATCCGATTATAAGGCAGGGATTCTTCGGAAGACCTCGGAATGACACTATCTGTGGACGAAAAGATGGAAATAGAAAGGACGTATCAGGCATCAGTGACGGAGTTAGATGGAACAACGTATGCGTTGGTGAAGCTGACGAACGGGGAGAAGTGTCTGGTGGTGCGGGGGGACACGGCCGTATTCAGCGGCACACCCCACGATGGCAAACTGTTTTGTGAATTGACGGCCGCGAATGCACAAGGGCTGCGGCAACGGTTGCCCTGGTTGAACCCCGCTCCGTTGGAGCTGCAAACCTCCTTTGGGTTTGGCGACCGGATGGGAACGGCTACGCCGGGGCATATTCAGGCATTGCGGGCAGTGGACGGTTATGGCCGTATCGCCCCCATCTTTGCCCAACAGTCCGTGCGCGAAAACAGCCGCATTGGGCGTACGCCGCAGCAGGTGATGGATGACGCCCTGTGGGGCATTTTCCAGGAGGGGTGGACGGCCGTGTGGGGCGCGGATGCCGACCACGTCAAAGAAGTGGCCCATCTGGCTCCGTTTGTGCAGGCCGGTTACACCTTCTTCACCATTGACCCCAGCGACCATGTGGACAATGACGCCCAGATGGATGACCCAGAAACGCTGGTTGCTAAAGCCGCCAACCTGCCCTGGGACGTGCTGCAAACCAGCCTGGCTGATGTGCGTCATCGCTACGGCCGTACCCCCATCCAGTTGCCCAATCTGACCCTTACCTTTGACGAGGTGATGCTGCTGCGGGCGCTGGCGAAATACGGCCGTGCCCTGGCCCACGCCATCACCATTGCCCACGCTTTGACCGCGCAGATGGGTGGACGGCCGTTTGAATTGGAAATGTCCGTAGATGAAACGGACACGCCGACCTCCGTACATGAACACTTTTTCATTGTGAATGAGCTAAACCGGGTCGGTGTGCCGGTGGTCAGTGTGGCCCCCCGTTTTGTGGGCAAGTTTCAGAAGGGGGTGGATTACATCGGCGATGTGACCGAATTTGAACGAGAGCTGACGGGGCATATTGCCATCCTTGACCATTTTGACAATTACAAATTGAGCGTGCATACCGGCTCAGACAAGTTTAGCATCTATCCGATTGTGGCGCGGCTGGCACACGGCCGTGTCCACATCAAAACGGCCGGTACCAGCTACCTGGAAGCGTTGCGTGTGCTTAGTGTGGTGGATACGGGCCTGTTCCGCCAGATTCTGGATTTGGGGCATGAACGCTTTGCCCAAGACCGCAAGAGCTATTTTCTGGACTGCCAGCAAGAGAAAGTGCCCACCAGCCAGCAGCTTCGTGACGCTGATTGTCCCGCGCTGTTGGAAGATTTTGACGCCCGCCAACTGCTGCACGTCACCTTTGGCTCGGCGCTGGATGTATACGGCCGTGACCTGCACACCACCCTCGCCCAACATGAAGCCGCCTACGATGCGGCCTTGCGTTCCCATTTCCGGCGGCATTTAGAACCATTTTGTTTGTCCGGTTGAAGCTGATCCATTGACCGGTCCGCGGCAGGCCAATGGATTAGCCTTCAGCCCCGTAAAAAGAGTAACCACAGATTGCACAGATGACACAGATTTTTTTATCTGCGACAACTGTGGCGGGAGAATTTAATCATGCGTGTGTTAAAACTCACACTACTTTTGTCTTGTTTGTTGGCCGCGGTTTTTGTTGTTTTGCCGACGCGGGCTGATCCGCGTGATTTGGGGCGGGAGACGTTAACACCCAATGATGGCTGGGCCTCTGAAGGGGCGGGTACCACAGGAGGCGCGGCGGCAACGCCGGATCAGGTGTATGTGGTGACGAATCGTCAAGAATTGGTGGCGGCGCTGAACAATGGCGTGTATCCGCCCCCTTCCAATCCGTCTGATGTGCCCAAGATCATTTATGTGTCCGGGGTGATTGATGTGAATGTGGATGATAATAACGCGCCGTTGGTGTGTGAAGATTATTACCGCGACGGGTATACGCTGGATGCCTTCCTGGCGACGTATGACCCGGCGGTGTGGGGGCGGGTGCCACCCAGTGGGCCATTGGAAGATGCGCGGTTGGTGTCGCGCAATGCGCAGCAGGCGCGGGTGCGGATTCGTGTGGGGTCGAATACCACCATTGTGGGTCTGGACAAGGAGGCTACGATTCAGGGCGCCTGGTTTGATCTGCGCGGCACGACCAGTGTGAATCGCACCAATATCATCATTCGCAATCTGAATTTTGTGGATACGTATGACTGTTTCCCGGCGTGGAGTCCAACGGACGGGGCGCTGGGTTCGTGGAATGCGTTATATGATTCGATTTCGCTACGCAATACGGATCATGTGTGGATTGACCACAACCGTTTTGAGGATGTGGCGACGTCGGATCATTTGCTGCCGCATTATTTTGGGGTGCTGTATCAGGTGCATGATGGGTTGGTGGATATTACCAATGCGTCGGACTTTGTGACGGTTTCCTGGAATCGTTTCCTGAACCATGACAAGGTGATGCTGATTGGCTCGTCTGATGGGGCGACGGCTGACCGGGGCAAGTTGCGGGTGACGCTGCATCATAATTTGTTTGCTTCCACCGGGCAGCGGACGCCGCGGGTGCGCTTTGGGCAGGTGCATATTTATAACAATGTGTACAAAATCGGCGGGCATGTGCCGCATGTTTATAATTGGGGTGTGGGCATTGAATCGGCGATTTATGCGGAGAATAATTTGTTTACGGTGGCGAATGGGGTGACGCCGAATTTGTTTATGGCGCGGTTTAATGGCGCGGCCGTACACGAAACTGGCACGCTCTGGAGTCCACCCTTGCAGCCGCCCTATCAGTCGGTGGATGTGCGGGCGGCGTATAATGCCGTGAATGACCCTGATCTGGCGGGTGATGTGGGCTGGACGCCGACATTGTTTACGGAGGTTGAGCCGACGCAACAGATGGCGCGGCCGGTGCTGCGCAATGCGGGGCCATTTGATTGGTGATCGTTTAGAATTGTCATTCCGAACGGAGTGAGGAATCCCTGGGCTTTTGCAGGCGGAGGGGATTCTTCACTTCGCTTCGCTACGTTCAGAATGACAGAGCAACAAGAAATCGGATGTCTGAGCAACTTGCATGAGTATCCAACAGCTTTTTTCATTAGAACACAAAGTAGCCATTGTCACCGGCGGGACGGGTGTCTTGGGTGGGGCGATGGCGCGGGGGTTGGCGGCGGCGGGCGCGGCTGTGGGCATTTTGGGCCGCCGCCAGGAGAAGGCGGAAGAAGTCGCCAGCGCCATTCGCACGACGGGCGGGCAGGCATTTGCGCTGGCGGCCGATGTGCTGGACAGGGAGTCGCTGTTGGCGGCGCGGGAATGGGTGTTGGGGCGCTACGGCCGTGCCGACATCCTCATCAATGGCGCGGGCGGCAACATGCCAGCGGCCACCATCCTCGGCGACCTCACCTTTTTCAACATGACGGAAGCGGCGTTTAGCCAGGTGATGGCGCTGAATCTGACGGGCACGCTGCTGCCCACCCAGATTTTTGGCGAAGTGATGGCCGGGCAGCGCCAGGGTAGCATTATCAACATCTCTTCGATGGCCGCGCAACGGCCGTTGACCCGCGTCTTGGGTTACGGCAATGCCAAGGCAGCGGTGGATAACCTGACCAAATGGCTGGCGATGGAATTGGCGCTCAAGTATGGGCCAGGGCTGCGTGTGAATGCCATTGCCCCCGGCTTTTTTATTGGTGAACAGAACCGGAATTTTCTGTTGCAGGCCGACGGCACGTACTCGCCACGCGGTGAGCAAATTATTGCCCATACCCCCATGCGGCGTTTTGGGGAAGCGGAGGAGTTGGTGGGCACGGCCGTGTGGCTGGCCAGCGACGCCTCTCGATTTGTCACCGGCATCGTCGTGCCCGTAGATGGCGGCTTCTCCGCCTTCAGCGGTGTATGAAGTGGGTATTATTTTTTATGCGACATATCGTTTCTTCGCCGGGGCAACTGCTCCCTGATGATACCGTGCGGCAAACGTTGACGGCCGTGTTGGAACACCAGCACAGCAGTCAGAGCGTCTTAATCCTCATCCCCGACCACACGCGCACTATCCCCCTGCCGCAGCTATTCCGCTATCTGGTACAGATATTGCATGATGCCCGCCAGCTTGATTTTATGGTCGCCCTGGGCACACACCCACCCTTGACGGAAACGCAGCTTTGCCAATTGGTCGGCATCACCCCCGACGAACGCCAGACCACCTATCGGCACATCGGCATCCTCAACCACGCCTGGGACAGCCCGGACGCGCTGGTGCAAATTGGCACACTGCCCCAGGCGCAAATCCAGCAAATTGCCGGAGAACGATGGCATCCCACGCTGGGCGGCGACGTGGCCGTGAATATCAACCGCGCCATTTTTGATTACGACCACATTCTCATTCTCGGGCCAACATTCCCCCATGAAGTCGTCGGCTTTTCCGGCGGGGCCAAATACTTCTTCCCCGGCATTTCCGGCGCCGACATGATCAACGTGACGCATTGGTTGGGCGCATTGGCGGGTGTGCGCGGCACCATTGGCATCAAAGAAACGCCGGTGCGGGACATGATTCACGCCGCCGCCGCCTTTGTACCCGTCCCCACCACCCTCATCGCTCTCGTCGTGGTGGGCAAAGGATTGGCGGGCCTGTTCATCGGCGACTATCTGTCAGCCTGGAGCGCCGCCGCCGATTTGTCCTCAGAACTGCACATCATCTGGGTAGACAAACCGTATCAGCGCGTCCTCTCCTGCGCCCCGCCGATGTATGATGAACTGTGGACGGCGGGCAAGGCGATGTATAAATTGGAACCGGCCTTAGCCGAAGGCGGCGAATTGATCATTTACGCGCCCCATTTAGACGTGGTGAGCCATGTTCACGGCCGTTATATTTACGAAATTGGCTACCACGTGCTGCCCTACTTTTTGGGGCAATGGGACCGATTCAAGCATATTCCGTTGGGGGTGCTGGCTCATAGTACGCATGTGCGGGGGGACGGCCGTTACCAAAACGGCACCGAATACCCCCGCGCCCGCGTCACCCTGGCCACTAAACTTCCGCCCGAAGATTGCGCCCAACTGGCCCTCGGCTACCAAAACCCGGCCGACATTGACATCACCACCTGGCAAAACCGCGAAGCCGAAGGCATCCTCTACGTGCCCAAAGCAGGAGAGATGCTCTACCGGGCACGAACGACGTGATATATGACCATCTACCTCATCATGGGCGTTTCTGGCAGTGGCAAGAGTACCATCGGGCAGGCATTGGCCGACAAACTGGGCTGCCCGTTTTACGATGGCGACCATTTTCATCCACCAGAAAATGTGGCTAAAATGGCTGGCGGGCAACCACTGACGGATGAAGATCGCATCCCCTGGCTGGCGCGGCTGCACCAGATGATGATGGCACATGAGGCAAAAGGCGAAACGGCCGTGTTCGCCTGTTCCGCTCTGAAAAAGAGCTATCGGGATCAATTGCGCGCTGGATTAAAAACAGTACAGTTCATCCACCTGCAAGGCAGCTTCAATCTAATCTGGGCACGGATGCAGGCGCGGCAGGGGCACTACATGAAAGCCCCCATGCTGCAAAGCCAATTCGACACCCTGGAACTCCCCAGCCCCAACGAAGCCACCACCATCCCGGCAGACGAGGATGTAGAAACAATTCTGGATATTATTTGTACAAGACGAAGATTGGGAGAGTAAGAGACTGACTACACCGTCAATTAAGGTTTCTTAACTTCAGCACTTCACATGTCATTCCGAGCGAAGTCTTCGGAGCGAGGAATCCCTCCCCCTTGAACAGCGCGAAAGATTCCTCGTCGAAGACTCCGCGGAATGACAAGCAAAAGTAAGGACATTATGACCCCACAAGCAGACATCGGACTCATTGGATTGGCCGTCATGGGCCAAAATCTGGTACTGAACATGGACGATCACGGCTTCACTGTCGCCGTCTATAACCGCACGGTTGAAAAAGTTGACCAGTTCCTGGCCAACGAAGCCAAAGGCACCAAAGTCATTGGCGCCCACTCGCTCGAAGAACTGGTCAGCCACCTCAAACGGCCGCGCCGCGTGATGATCATGGTCAAAGCCGGCGCGCCGGTAGACGCCACTATCGCCCAGCTTGTGCCCCTGCTGGAGCCGGGTGACATCATCATAGACGGCGGCAACTCCCATTACCCGGACAGCACCCGCCGCGCCCAGGAATTGGCCGCCAAAGGGCTGTTGTTCATCGGTACCGGCGTCAGTGGCGGCGAAGAAGGGGCGCGGTTTGGCCCCTCCATCATGCCCGGCGGCCACCCGGACGCCTGGCCGCACGTCAAACCCATTTTCCAGGGCATTGCCGCCAAAGTAGCCGATGGCTCACCCTGCTGCGATTGGGTGGGTGAAGAAGGGGCCGGGCACTTCGTCAAAATGGTGCATAACGGCATCGAGTACGGCGATATGCAGCTCATCGGCGAGGCGTATGACCTGATGCGGGAAGCGTTGAGGCTAAACAATGACGAGATGAGTGCGGTGTTCGCCGATTGGAACAAGGGTGAGTTAGATTCCTACCTGATTGAGATTACGGCCGACATCCTGGCCTACAAAGACGAACACGGCCGTCACCTGGTCAACCTCATTCTGGACGCGGCGGGGCAGAAGGGGACAGGTAAGTGGACGGCCGTGACTGCCCTGGACACTGGCGTCCCCCTCACCCTCATCGCTGAAGCCGTGTTTGCCCGCGCCCTTTCCGCTTTGAAGGAGGAGCGGGTGGCGGCGGCAAAGGTCTTGGGTTCACCCATTCCCCCCTTCACTGGCGACAAAGCCGCCTTCATTGAAGATTTGCGTCAGGCTCTCTTCGCCGCCAAAATCGTCTCGTACACTCAGGGGTACATGCTCATGCGGGCAGCGACGGCCGAGTTTGGCTGGCAGTTGGCTTATGGCAACATCGCCCTGATGTGGCGTGGCGGCTGCATCATCCGCGCCGCCTTCCTGGATGACATCAAAGCGGCGTTTGACGCCAACCCCGATCTGATCAACCTGCTGTTGGCCCCGTTTTTCCAGGCCAGAGTGCAGGCGGCGGAGGGGGCGTGGCGGCGGGTGGTGGGTACGGCCGTGAGCCTCGGCATTCCCGTTCCTGCCCTCTCCAGCGCCCTGGCCTTCTATGACGGCTACCGCCGCGAACGGCTGCCCGCCAACCTGCTGCAAGCGCAACGCGACTACTTCGGCGCGCACACCTACGAGCGCGTAGACCAGCCACGCGGCCAATTCTTCCACACGAATTGGACCGGCCAGGGCGGCGACGTGACGGCTTCGTCGTACAATGCATAGTTAAGTTGTCATTCCGAACGGAGTCTTCGGAGTGAGGAATCCCAATACCATAGTCAATCGGTACGGATTCCTCCTCGAAGACTCGTCTGAATGACAGTTGCAGAGGATCAGTCCCAATGGATTCCGTATTAGTGCAAATTGGTGATATGGGTATAGTGCCAGTGGTGGTGATGGATGATGCCGATGATGCCCCGGCTTTGGGGCAGGCGCTGCTGGCGGGGGGGCTGCCCTGCGCGGAAATTACCTTCCGCACGGCCGTTGCCGCCGACGCAATCCGGTTGCTGACGGCTGAATGTCCCGAAATGCTGGTGGGGGCGGGCACGGTATTGACGGTGACGCAGGCGGAAACGGCCGTGACCGCCGGCGCTCGGTTTATTGTGACTCCTGGTTTTGATACGGCCGTCGTGGATTGGTGCCTGGCGAATAACATCCCCATCACGCCTGGTGTGATGACCCCTACGGAAATCAATATGGCACTCAATAAAGGGCTGGACGTGCTCAAGTTTTTCCCGGCCGAGGCCGCTGGTGGTGTGAAGGCTTTGCAGGCCATTGGTGGCCCGTATCGGGGGGTGAAGTTTATGCCGACGGGGGGGATCACGGCCGTGATCCTGCCCGATTATCTGCGTTTGCCGATGGTACATGCCTGCGGTGGCAGTTGGATGGTGGCCCCGTCCCTGATTAACGGCGGCCAGTTTGACCAGATCACTCGCCTTACCACCGAGGCCATGACTATCGTCCGGCAAATAAGGAACGGCTAAATACACAGCCAATGCCCACATTCCTGAGGCTACAATTCCTGCTTTCGTAAGAATCTGAGAATGGGGAATAGTGATGGCAACTTGGCTCAACTCTAAAAAGATCAGGCGCGTTTTGGGGATGGTGTTGTTATTTTGTGTCCTGGTTGTTGCCTTCCCCTTTCTGTGGCGGGGGTATGTGCAGTGGCAGTACGGCCGTCTGGTTTATGAAGCGGACAGTGTGCCCGGTCAATCCGTAGCCATCGTTTTTGGCGCGGGTCTGCGCTATGACGGATTTTTGAGCGATGTGTTGGTGGATCGCATGAATGTAGCGATTGACCTGTATGAAGCCGGAACGGTGCAAAAGCTGTTGGTCAGCGGTGATAACCGGTTTGAAAATTATAATGAACCAGGTGCGATGATGGCTTATGCTGTCAGTCGCGGGGTTGATCCCGCAGACGTGCAACCCGATTATGGCGGCCGTCGCACCTACGATACCTGCTACCGGGCCAAACATATCTTCCAGGTGGACGAGGCTATTTTGATCACGCAGGATTTTCATTTGCCCCGGGCGTTGTTTACCTGCGACCAGTTAGGGGTGGAGGTGGTGGGGGTGTCGGCAAGTTCACGGCCGTATCTGCGGCAGCGTTGGTTTGCCATCCGCGAAATGGGGGCCACTTTGCAGGCATTGGCGGATGTACTCAGGCGCGAACCCGCGCCTGTTTTGGGTGAGCCGATTCCTTTGATCAATTGAAATAAACCATTCCCCATTTGACAGGAAATGAGGGTTTGTTGTATAGTTGTCAACACGTGTTGACAACACGTAACGAAGCAGGGAGAGAGAATGAAAGGACACGGCCGTCAACCCACTATTGCGTGCATCATCCTTCTCGTCGGGAGCCTGTGTATCTTGCTCATCCTGGCCGCCTGCGCCACCGCACCGCAGCCCACACCCTCTCCCACTGCCAACCCAACTGCCATCTCCATACCACCCACCGCTACACCCGCCCCCGCTGCCTCAGCGCCTGTTGCCCTGCCGGACTTTTTCCGGGGGATGGATTTGTCTTACGTGAACGAGATGGAAGATTGTGGTGCGGTGTATCGAGTGGATGGGGAGGTGCAGGAGCCGTTTGCCCTTTTTGCCGGGCGCGGCGCGAACCTGGTGCGGGCGCGGCTGTGGCACAACCCCACCTGGACAGAATACAGCACTTTGGCCGACGTAACGAAAACGTTCCAGCGCGCCAAAGCAACGGGCATGTTTACCATGCTCACCATTCATTATTCAGACGAGTGGGCCGACCCTGGCAGCCAGCGCATCCCGGCGGCGTGGCAGGGGATTGAGGAGACGGAGGGGTTGGCTACGGCCGTGTACGACTACACCCGCTATGTGCTACTGACCCTGCACGAAAACGGGGCCATGCCCGACTTTGTGCAGATTGGCAATGAAACCAACCCCGGCTTGCTGAAAGAAACCCTCGATAACGATTGGCCGCGTGACGCGCAACTGTTCAACGCCGGGATTCGCGCCGTGCGGGATATGACCGAGGAGTTGGGGGTAGGGCCACAAATCATCTTGCACGTGGCCCAGCCGGAGAATACCGGCTGGTGGTTCCGCGATGCGGTGGCAAATGGTGTGACCGATTTTGACGTGATCGGTATTTCCTATTATCCGCAGTGGAGTACGTTTTCGATTGCGGAGATGGGCAGCCAGGTCACTGTTTTGCGGCAAACTTTTGGCAAGGAGGTGATGGTCGTGGAGACGGCCTATCCCTGGACGTATGAGACGGCGGGGGATACGGCCGATAACGTGTTGGACAAAGGCATCAGTGCCTATCCAGTTTCCATTGAAGGGCAGCGCCAATTTCTGCTCGATCTCACCCAATCGCTCGTCAACAATGGCGCGTGGGGTGTGGTGTATTGGGAACCGGCCTGGGTCTCTACCGATTGCACCACACGCTGGGGGCAGGGTTCACATTGGGAAAATGCCACCTTTTTTGATTTTTCGCAGGGCAATGAACTGCACGCGGGCATTGATTTTCTAGGCGCGGATTATAAACGGCCGTCGCTACCCATAGATGGCCTCGTTGAACCAGCCTACGGTGAGCCATTACTCACCGACGGTACGGGTGATAATTTGGGGCCGCCCTTCCTTGATCTGACCAGCTTGCACATGACCGATGACGCCGATTCCTTCTACCTGGCGCTAACGGTGGCGGATAATGCGCTGGCAGCGAAAGAAGGCACATACCTCATCTACCTGGACACCACTCACGATGAGCAGGGGGCAACGGAAGACGTGAGCCGCCGGCCCATCACCGTCGCTGACCCGTACAGGCCGGAGTTTCGGCTGGATGTGCAGGTGAGAGAAGAGCGGGGCACGGTGGGCGGCCGTTACCAGTTGTTTGCCTGGGACGGGGCGGAATGGCAAGAGGTGACGCTGACCGGGGCGGCCATCATTCAAGGCGGTTCGCCCACGATAATCGAGGTGCAAATTCCTAAAGTGACCTTGCAAAACCCGCAGAAGCTCTTTGTCGGGGCGGTGAGTGCCGGGAGAGGGCGGATACACACGGCCGTAGACATCCTCGGCTTTGACTTTGCTCCCCAGGCGTTGGAGGAGGCGGTGGTGTTGGATCTGTTTGGTGAATACGAGTCAGTAAATCGTAATCCGTAACCCGTAACCCGTAATCGGTTCACGGATTACGCTTCACGGACTACGGATAACGGGTCTTATTTCAGAAACAAGTCAATTTCAAAACGGAGGTTAAGATGAAGAACTTGTGGAAAGGTACATTTGTGATTGGTTTAGTGGTGTTGTTGTTTGTGATGGCCGCCTGTGGTGGTACACCGAGTGGTGATACGGCCGAAGAACCGGCCGTTGAAGAACCAGCCGCCGAAGAAACGGTGGCTGAAGAAACGGTTGCCGAAGAAACGGTGGCCGAAGAGCCAATGGAAGAAGCCCCGGCCGAAGAAGAGGCAGCCCCGGCTGAGAGCAGTGATGAAAATGCGCTGGTGCTGTGGGTTTATGATGACGGCCGTATCGGTGTCCTCACCGAACTGGGCCAGCAGTTTGAAGAAGAGTACGGCGTGCCGGTTGTCGTCGAAGTCGTTGATCTGGGTGAAATCAAAAACCAATTGTTGTTGGGGGCAGGCTCCACTGAGGGGCCAGACATGGCCATCATCCCCCATGACAACCTGGGGCCATTGGTAGAAAGCGCCGTTGTGGCTCCGGTGGATCTGGGTGAGAAGGTGGACGAGTATCTGCCCGCTTCCATTGATGGTTTTACCTACAACAGCGATCTGTACGGGTTGCCATTGGCGGTGGAAAACATCGGCTTTTTCCGCAATACCGATATGGTGGCCGATGCGCCCGCCACCTGGGATGAGGTTTTCGCCATTGGGCAAGAATTGGTAGACAGCGGTGCGGCCGATGCGGCCATCGGTTTGCCTGATCTGGGTTACAATATTTATCCGCTGTTCACCTCGTTTGGTGGCTATATCTTTGGCCGCGATGATTCCGGCAACTTCACGTCTGACGACATTGGCATGAACAACGAGGGCATGGCCCAAGGCCTGGCCTTTGTCAAGTCACTCATTGATGATGGGCTGGTCTCCGAAAACATTGACTGGGAAGCGGCTCATGTGCTGTTTGAAACGGGACGGACGCCCTTCATTATGACCGGGCCGTGGGCCATTAACCGTTTCCAGACGGCCGGAGTGCCCTATGCCATTTCCGCTTTCCCAGCGGCCGAAGAAGGTGGTGAAGCAGGCTACCCGTTCATGGGTGTGCAAGGGATCGTGTTTAATGCCAATTCGCCTAACTTGCTGCTGGCGCAAACCTTTGCCATGGAGACAATTGCTACCGCGGAAGGGATGCAGGCGATCTTTGATGCCGAGCCACGGCCGTCGGCCTGGCGCGCCATTTTTGACGCCGCTTCTGACCCGGACACGGCCGGGTTTAATGCGGCCGGGGTGAATGCCCAACCGATGCCCTCTATCCCGGCGATGGGTTTCGTCTGGGATGCCTGGGCCAACGCGGGCACATTGACCGCGACCGGCGAAATGGAACCGGCCGAGGCTTTGCAAGCGGCCGTCGAACAAATTCAAGCGCAAATTGCTGAACAGCAATAAATTTGGTTGCAGGTGGCAAGTTGCAGGTAGCAGGTTACTTGCCACCTGCAACTTGCTACTGGCCACCATAAGCAAGTATGAATTCCCACACTGCCCGTCTCTCCCCCCTATCCTATCTGCTCAACCTGCTGGTCGTTGGCGGCGTGGTGGTTGTGCTGCTCTGGCTGGTGGTGCAGCTATTTCTGGACGGCAATTACCCGATGGCGGTGATGGTGAGCGCGATCACCGTATTTCTCTGCCTGGTCTATTTACGGCCGCGTGTTTCCCCTATGCGCTGGCTGGCGGTGGGTATAGCCCTGGCGATGATGTTCACGCTCTACCCCATCTTTTACACCTTCTACATCGCCTTCACCAACATGAGCGACGGACATATTCTGTCCAAACAGCAGGTGATTGAACGGTTGGAAAAGGAGCGTTATCTGCCGGAAGGTGGCTCGTCCTATTCCTGGGCTATCTACGAAAATGCGGTCGGGGAACTGGCGTTGTGGCTGGTAGCGGCAGATGGCACGAGTTATATCGCCAGACCGGGGGAAGAGGTCACGGCCGTAGCCCCCACCGACTACACCCTGGACGAAGACGGTTTCCCGGCCCAGGTTGGTGAGTATCAACGCCTGAGCCGCCGGGACATTGTGCCCCGGATTAACGATCTGGGGGTAGTAGATTTTGGCCTCGACGAGAACACCATTCGCATTCGCTCCTTGCAAGAGGCGGCCACCCTGCTGCCTCGTTATCTATATGATGAGGAGCATGATGTTTTTGAAGACCAGCAGACGGGGGTGGTGTATACGGCCGTAGAAGGTGCATACACGGCCGAAACCGGCGAAACCCTTACCCCCGGTTACATCGAACTGATCGGCTGGGAGAACTTTCTCCGTTTTCTGGGCAACGAAGCCCTGCGTGGCCCCATGGCCGGTATTCTGCTTTGGAATTTCGTTTTTGCTTTCTTTTCCGTATTCCTCAGCTTTGTCCTGGGGCTGGTCATTGCCTTGTTGTTTGAAGATTTGCGCGGCAAGCGAGTCATCCGCGCCCTGCTCATCATCCCGTATCCTATTCCCGTGCTGGTCTCCGTTCTCATCTGGCGCAGCATCCTCAACCCCGACCTGGGCATTATCAGCCTGATGCTGGAATCCATTTTAGGTACGGCACCCGCCTGGTTTTTGGACCCCACCGCCACACGGGCTGCCCTGATATTGATCAACGTCTGGCTTTCCTATCCCTACTTTTTTGTGATTACGGCCGGGGCGCTGCGGGCCATCCCCGAAGAGGTGAACCAGGCTGCTATTGTAGATGGCGCGTCCCCCTGGAAAGCCTTTTTGCACATCACCTTGCCGCTGCTGCTGCGGATTCTCAGCCCTTTACTCATCGCTTCGTTTACGTTCAACTTTAACAACTTCAACCTGATCTATATCTTTAACTACGGCGGCCCGCCCCTGGCAAATACGATCATTCCTGTCGGTCGGAGTGATATTTTGATCTCATTCGTTTACAAACTGGCCTTCATCACCTCTGGCGCAACGAACTATGGATTGGCGGCCGCTATTTCCATCATGCTGTTCATCTTTGTCGGCCTGATCACCCTGGCACAGCTTCGTTTTACCAGCTCCTTTCGGGAGACCTGATATGCGTTTGATCCGCGAAGAACGCGAAGGGCGCGAAGGATTTATTCTCTGCGCCTCTGCGTCTCCGCGTTAAATTTTAGAGGAAGCCTGATATGACCATTCATCAGCCATTACTTTCACGCAAAACCCGGCGCACTATTAACCAGGGGCTTAAATACCTGTTAGCGTTTGGCCTGATACTGTTTGCCATCTTCCCCGCTTTTTGGGTCATATCGGCCTCGCTTAATCCGGCCAAATCACTGACCGGTGGCAGCCTGTGGCCCCAAAACGCTGGCCTGACCAACTACAACGACTTGCTCAACCACGAATTTTTTCCGTACACTACCTGGCTTCTCAACTCGTTCAAAGTTACGATCATTTCCGTTTCGTTGATTGTGTTTATCACCTGTGTTACCGGCTATGCGTTGTCGCGGTTCAGGTTTAACGGCCGTCGCCACCTCATGGTCGGCATCCTCATCTTGAATGTGTTCCCGGCCATTCTGGCGATTGTAGCCCTCTTTGCCACCATGCAGCAGTTGGGCGTCTACTTTCCGTTCATTGGCTTTAACACCCACGCCGGGCTGATTTTTGTGTACGTGGCCGGGGCCATGGGCATCAACGTGCTGTTGATGAAGGCGTATATTGATGCCATTCCGATGGAGGTGGACGAGTCGGCGCTGGTGGATGGGGGCACCCATTGGCAGGTATTCTGGCACATTATTTTGCCCATGATACGGCCGATGATCATCACGGTGGCTGTGTTGAGCTTTTTTGCCATCTATGGCGACTTTATCATTGCCCGTGTGCTGCTAAAAAGCACCGACCAACTGACGGTGATGGTGGGGCTGATGCTGTTCCAGACCAGCCGATTTGACCAGGATTGGGGCATTATCACCGCCGGGGCCGTTATGGCTGCGTTACCCATTGTGCTGCTGTATATCCCGCTGCAAGGGTATGTGATTAGCGGGCTGACGACGGGATCAGTAAAAGGGTGATAACCGTGAACCGTAATCCGTGAACCGTAATCGGACGGATAACGGATAACGGTTCACGGATTACGAACAATGACGATAAATCAACCAACATTTTTGCTGCATGGGGCGGATTACAATTACGAGCAATGGCTGGATTATCCGGCGGTTTTAGCCGAGGATTTGCGGCTGATGCGGGCAGCGCACTGCAATGTGATGAGCGTGGGCATCTTTTCCTGGGCGATGTTGGAGCCGGCCGAAGGGGAATACCAGTTTGAATGGTTAGACCGGCTCATGGATGGGCTGGCCGACAATGGGCTGCGGGCCATTTTGGCGACACCCAGCGGGGCCAAACCGGCCTGGCTGGCCCACAAATACCCGGAGGTGCGACTGGTGGACGAGTACGGCCGTCGCCATCCCCACCGCCAGCGCCACAACCACTGCCCCACCTCCCCCATTTACCGGGAAAAAGTGCAGCAAATCAACCGGCAATTGGCCGAACGTTACCGGAAACACCCGGCTCTGTTCATGTGGCACGTTTCCAATGAATACTGCAATTTTGGCTGTCGTTGTGCGTTGTGTTTGGAGGCGTTTCGAGATTGGTTGCGCAGTCGTTACGGTTCGTTGGACGCGCTCAACTATGCCTGGTGGACGACCTTTTGGAGCCATCGTTACAGCGATTGGACACAAATTGAGCCAGTAGACCCCTCCTGTCATGGGCTGATGCTGGATTGGCTGCGCTTTTGCAGTGATCAGGTGTTGGATTTTTACCGGCACGAGATTGTGCCGCTGCGCGAATGGACGCCGGATGTGCCCATTACCACCAACTTTATGCAGCCCAATGTTGGGCTGGATTACTGGCAATTTGCCCCCCACGTGGACGTGATTGCCTGGGACAGCTACCCACGCTGGCATGGCGAGCAGCCGGACAACGAAGTGGCCGTCAAGACGGCGTTCTTCCATGATTTGCACCGTTCGTTTAAGGCACGGCCGTTCCTGCTCATGGAATCTACTCCCAGCGTGACCAACTGGCAGGGGATCAGCCGCCCCAAACGGCCGGGCATGCACCTGCTCTCGTCGCTGCAAGCGGTGGCGCATGGGGCCAATGGAGTGCAATACTTCCAATGGCGGCAAAGCCGGGGTGGGGAGGAGAAATTTCACGGGGCGGTAGTGGGGCATAGGGGTGGTAGGGAGGCGCGCATTTTTCGGGAGGTCACGGCCGTAGGCGAACACCTGGCCCAACTCCACCACCTGACCACCACCTGCAACCAGGCCGAAGTGGCGATTGTTTATGATTTGCAAAACGAATGGGCGCTGAATCTGGCGCAACTGCCGCGCAATGTAGAGAAAAATTACCAGGAGCAGTGCATCGCCCATTATCGGCCGTTTTGGGAAATGGGGATTACGGCTGATGTAATTGACAGCACTCAAACCGATTTTTCGGCTTACAAACTGGTCGTTGCCCCCATGCTCTACATGTTGCGTGAGGGGGTGGCGGCGCGGCTGGCCGACTTTGTGCAAAACGGCGGCACGTTGGTTCTCACCTATCTCTCCGGGCTGGTGAATGAGAGCGACTTGTGTTTTGTGGGTGACTCTCCGTTACGGCCGTTGCTCGGCCTGTGGGTGGAAGAAACGGACGTGCTGGTTGCGCATAATCAGCAAACGATAGAGGCAATACCCGGCAATGTGCTGAATTTGCAGGGCATTTATCCCGTTACTCATTATGCCGATGTGCTGCATCTGGAGGGGGCGACGGCCGTTGCCCATTACGGCCACGATTATTATGCCGGGCAGCCGGCGTTGACGGTGCATGAAGTGGGTCACGGCCGTGCCTATTATCTGGCGGCACGCACCGACCACACGTTTCTGGCCGATTTTTATGGCGCAGTCAGGCAACAGGTGAACCTGTTGCGCTCCTTAACCACCCCTTTACCGGAGGGGGTGACGGCACAGGTGCGGGGCGACGGCCGTGAGCAAACCATCTTCCTTCTCAATTTCCAACCAACCGCACAGAGTGTAGATTTGGGGACGACGGGGTATGTGGATGTGATGACGGGTACGGCCGTGAGCGGCACAGTTGAACTGCCCGCCTACGGCTTGCGCATTTTGCATCAGGATGAATAATGCTACCGGTAAGAATGAAGCACGGATTTGACGGACGAAACGGATTTTCACGGATATTGTCGTTATCCCCTTCCGTGAAAATCCGTCTAATCCGTGTCATCCGTGCCTCCAATCTCATGCTCTTGCCGTACCCGGCAATCCCACCTAAACTTGCCGGAAATAAAGCAGATCGATCATCAAAGATTGCGCAGATTTCACCGATTAAGAAAATCTGCGTAATCTGCGAAATCTTTGACAACAATTTTTATGAACGATAACGGCCCACGCACACCCCAATCCAAAGTAACCCAGGAAGATGTGGCGCAGCGGGCGGGTGTGTCGCGGGGGATTGTCTCCTATGTCATCAACAACGGCCCACGTCCGGTGGCCCCGGAAACGCGCGAGCGGGTGCTGCAAGCGATTGCCGACCTGGGCTACCGCCCCAATAAACACGCCCAACAACTCATCCGCGAACAGGGCGATCCCGTGGCCGAAAAGCAGTTTGGTCTGGTATTGACGGATACTTCGATGCTGCGACGGCCGTATTACGGCAGCATCCTGGCGGGCATTCACCAGACCGCCCACGCCAATAATTACCACATCCGCTTCCTACGCTTTTTTGAGGAGCTACGCCACCCGGTCTTGTTCAATGAATTGGTACACGAGGAAGAAATTTCCGGCCTGATCTTGCTGTCGCTGGATCAGGTGATCAATACGGAGGCGGACGGCCGTCTCATTGAACAAATCCGCGCCCGCATCCAAAACGTCATCTGCCTGGAATGGGAATGGCCGGGGCTACCCTCCATCACCTTTAACCGCACCGAAGCGGCCTACAATGCCACCCGCCACCTCATTACCCTGGGGCACCGCCGCATCGCCTACGTCGGGCAGGAAGACAACCGGGTGATGGGCTACCGGCAGGCGTGTCTGGAAGGCGATATGGCGCCGTCCCTCTACTTTGTAGCTCCTCGTGCGAACATGGCCGCCGGGCACGAACTGGCCGCACAGGTTTTGGCACAGTCACCGGGGGTCACGGCCGTGATGGGCGGCTGTGACGAAGTGACCATTGGCCTGCTGCGCGCCTTTTATCAGCAACATGTGCGTGTGCCGGAGGATGTGGCTCTGGCCAGCATTGACAATATCCCCATGGCCGCCTTTACCAACCCCGCTTTAACTACCGTCAACGTGCCCCAAACTGACCTGGGACAGTTGGCCGTGCAAACCCTCATCAACCGCGCCCAACAGCCGGACAGCCCCGTCGCCTCCCTCATGCTTCCCACCCAACTCATCGTCCGCGAATCCTGCGGATCAGCGCTCAGTTAGCCAAATTTCCCTTCACACCGGGAGCTTATTACACTGTTAAATGAGATTTCTCAACTTTGACAATTCACCTGTCATTCCGAGCGGAGTCTGCGGAGCGAGGAATTCCTCCCTCGTATAAATGCGAGGGATTCTTCCTCGAAGACTAGCCTGCCCTGAGCTTGCCGAACGGGCCGGAATGACACAAGAAAGTTCGGATCATTTTCTGTACTATGAACTGCGATAAAAACGGACTTGCGCTTTTTCCAGGGTCGCCAGCCCGGCCTGAATTTCGCCATCAATGGAGGTGAGAAAGTTCTCCAGCTTTTCGCGGGTGTCTACAATTTCAATGATGATGGGCATATCTTCGGAGAGCCGTTCGATTTTGAAGGTGTGGATGACGCGGCTGTTGGCTCCGAAACCCATGATGCCGCGTAACACCGTCGCCCCGGCCAACCCCTGCTCCCGCGCCTGGAGCACAATCCATTCATATAAAGATTTGCCCGCGTGTTTGTCACTTTCACCAATAAAAATGCGCAGCAGGTAGCCTTCTTCAGAAAGTGTCATGTCGTCATCTCCAAATCAGGTAAGCCAGGGTACGGCCGAACCACACGGCCGTCAGCCCCAACATGATATGCAAGCCAATGTTCACCAGCGCGAAGAGGTTTTGGCCCTCACGCAGAAAGTTCATGCTCTCGTTGCTGAATGTCGAGAACGTGGTGAATCCCCCCAAAATGCCCACAAAAACAAACAGGCGCGTTTCGGCCGTGAACACCCCGCGTGTATCGGCCAGTTGCGAGAGAAAGCCGATAATCAGACAACCGAGGAGGTTAACTGCCAGTGTGCCATAGGGAAAGCCCACACTTTTTGAAAGTTGTTGCACATAACCGCTTACCCAATAGCGCAGCACGGTACCAATAAAACCACCCATACCAATCAAAACTATTTTACCCACCGATCCCCTCTTCCACCGATTGCCGATCACCACCCGATCTCGCAACTGGCCACAACCGGCCTGAATATCAATACCCCGGCGGACGCGCACGGTGCTGCTGACGCCGTAGCGGGCTAATTCGGCCTGGAACGCGGCGACCCGTTCGCGGGAAGAGGGCTGCCCGCCGTAGCCGGCGGTGGGATTGAGGGGAATGAGGTTGACATGGCATAACAGGCCATGCAGCAGTTTGCCGAGCGCCTGCGCCTGCTCCACCGTGTCATTTTCATGGGCGATGAGCGCCCATTCAAAGGTGAGGCGACGGCCGGTTTTCTGCACGTAGTAGCGGCAGGAGTCCAACACGTCGGCGATAGGCCAGCGGCGGTTGACGGGGATGAGTTTGTCGCGCTCTTCGTCGGTGGCGGCGTGCAGAGAGACGGCCAGGGGGGTCTGACGCTGCTCGTCGGCGTAGCGGCGGATGGCGGGTACGAGGCCAACGGTGCTGATGGTGATTTTGCGGGCACCCAGGTTGAAGCCGGTAGGGTCGGTGAGGCGGTCTACGGCCGTCAGTGTATTCGTATAGTTGTGCAATGGCTCGCCCATACCCATCATCACAATGTTGGTGACGTGTTCGCCCGTTTGGGCCAGTTCACGGGCAAAGTGCAGCACCTGGGCCACAATTTCGCCCACGCTGAGGTGGCGGAAGAAGCCCATTTGCCCGGTGGCGCAAAAGACGCAGCCCATGGCGCAGCCCGCCTGGGTGCTGATGCACAATGTTCGCCGCCGGTCATAGCGCATCAGCACCGTCTCAATAAATTGGCCGTCCGGCAGATGGAACAGCACTTTTTCAGTCAGACCGTCACGAGAATGTTGTTCGCTGGCGATGGGGAAGGGGGAGAGGGTGACGGCCGTACTCAACTTCTCCCGCAACCCCTTGGGCACATTCGCCATCCCCTCCACATCCGGCACATATTTCTGGTACAGCCACTCCCAGATTTGTTTAGCCCGATAAGCAGGTTCGCCCATTTCCTGAAGAATCAGTTTCAACTGTTCAAAATCTAAATCGTATAAGTTTGGCTTTACAGTCATGATCGTATCTGTGTGTTTCGTTGCAATCTAAACATCGCTTTCCAACTTGAGGTGTGTTGAATCTGACGTGAGCGGATCTGAGAATTAAGAAGGGCGATAGCTTGTTCTTTTGGCTGCTTTTTCACCAGCATCAATCCAGGAATTGATAATTGTTTGTCAGGCCCATGAAATACAATGGCATTGCCCCCTTGATCGAATTCTACAGAGGCAACCTCTTCCCACAAGATTTCAAATTCCTGGTTCCAAGGCCGATAACGAATGATGTTTTCATCAAGTTCGACAATGCCAAGTTGTGTGATGGTATAAACTGAATAGATTGTGATCCCCCCGAAAAACAAGAAGCCTCCCCATAGTGTTTGCCACCAGCATAATACTGCCATTGCAGCAAAGAAAAAAACGCCAAATCCAAGAAGACCGCGAAAAATCGGATTTATCTTAAGAACAATGGGAAATTCTATATCTGCGAGTTTTGCATCGTTCATCTTAATAACGAATTTAGCTCCTGAATATCTGCAAATACATAGTCTGGTTGGGGTGCGCCTGGGCGGGCCAGTTCTTCACGGGTGCTGATGCCGGAGAGGACGAGGATGGTGTGCAGCCCGGCGGCTTGGCCGCCGGCGATGTCCGTGCTGAGGCGGTCGCCGACCATAGCCGTATCGGCCAGGGTGCTGCCGAGCCGTTTTAAGGCTTCCTGAAACATGATAATGCCCGGCTTGCCGATGACGGTGGGCTGGACGCCGGTTGCGGCCGTCAATAAGGCCAGAAACGACCCCGCACCGGGCAGCGGGCCATATTCACTGGGCAGGCTTACGTCGGGGTTGGAACCGATGAAGTGCGCCCCGGCATTGATGCAGATGGCGGCAGCGGCAAAATCAGCATAGGTGGCTTCGCGCCACAGGCCAACGGCCGTGACCGCCGCCCGTTGACCCCCCTCCATCACATCCGCCACCGACAAAACACGAAAACCACGCTCCCTGATCGCCTGGTGCAGCCCGTCGCCGCCGAGAACGTACACGGCCGTGTCCGGCGCATATTCCCCTTGTAAATAATCGGCCGTGGCAATGGCCGAGGTCAATATCTGCTCCGGTGTGACCGGGACGCCAAAATCGGCCAGTTTAGCCACATACTGGGCCGGGGTTTTGGAAGCATTGTTGGTTGCCAATACAAAATTGATCCCCCGCTGGCGCAGGGTATGGAAAAAGTGAGCGAGTCCGGGCACGGCCGTGTCGCCATGCCACAACACGCCGTCCATATCCAGAATGAGGTTTTTGATGTGGTTCATATACGGCCGTGATCTTACCTCAGGAAGCTGTAAAAGGATAATGTGGCTGTGTTTTGAGATTGCGCGATTCGGAGATTGAGTATACCCTCAACATGTCATTCCGAGCGCAGTCTGCGGAGCGAGGAATCCCTCTCCTATACAATTGTGAGAGATTCCTTCCTTCGGCAGGCTCAGGACAGGCTGTCGAATACTCCTTGGAATGACACGCAAAGTTAGGATTTTTTTTACAATGTGTTGAGTCCCTCACTCTCTACTCTCCATACCGCTCCTCAAATTCTTCTTTAGTCAGGCCATAGATCAGGTCGTCATAGTAACGGCCGTCAGTCAAAGCCGCCCGCCGTACTCTCCCCTCCAGCATAAAGCCCATGCTCTCATGCAGTCGTTGGGACGCTTCATTGTAGCCATACACCTTCACCGTCACCTTCTGGTAGCGCAGTTCGCGGAAATAGTAACGCAGCACCATGATAATCGCTTCTCGCGCATAACCTTGCCGTTGAAACGGCCGTCGAATCGCAATCCCATACGTAAAATCCCCCACCCGCCGGTCACATTTGTGCGGGTCAATAGACCCAACCATCTCGCCCGCCACTGTTTCAATCACAAAAAAGAAATTGTCTGATTCATCTGAGAACCGGGCGGTGGTCTTTTCAATCCAATCCGCCACCACCTTACGTGACGTGGGCAACCGGATGCGATCCACCATCAGCCCCATCTCTGCATCCCGATTCCACTCGAAAAAAACAGGCGCGTCCTCCGGTTCCACCGCCCGCAAACGAAGGCGCTCACTTTCCCAATAAGTTGAATTTCCCATAGAATAACTCCTCGACGCACAGGTATAGTTGCCCAATTTTAGCCAATATCGTCACATTTTTCGTTCGCATTCGTCTGTATAAACGTGAAAAGGTAGTGGCGCTATCTATGAATGAAACAAATGCTGTAGAAGAACGCCTGGTTATGCAGGCAATTGCCGGCGATACGGCCGCCTTTGGCAGGCTGTATGAACATTACCTGAATGAAATCTATCACTTCGTTTTTTATCGCGTGCGCAGCCATCAGGAGGCGGAGGATTTGAGCGAAGGGGTCTTTTTGAAAGCCTGGCTGGCTTTAGGAGAAAACCCGCCCCAACAAATCCCCTTCCGCCTGTGGCTCTATCGCATTGCCCGCAACACAGTGGTTGACCATTACCGTGCCCGCAAAGAGCATGTGGCATTGGAAGAAGCCAGCACCGTGTTAACGCCAATGGAAGGGCCAGAAGCGTTGGTTGTACGCCGCGAGCGGCTTCAGGAATTGCAGGATAGATTTCAACAGCTCAAGGAAGAGTATCAGGACGTATTGACGTATCGTTTTATTGTGGGGCTAAGTCATGCGGAAACGGCCGTTGTCATGCAACGTAGCGAAGAAGCCGTTCGCGCCCTTCAATACCGCGCCATCACCGCCTTACGCAATTTATTGACTGTCGCCCAGGTCACCGCCACTGGCAAAACAACCGCTAGAAACAATGGATTAACACCCAATCTCGTGTTTGTTTCCAGTACATGGGATAGTGACTGACGGATAAGGAATATGACCATGACTGATAAATTAACTCAAATTCTGGCTGAATGTTTGGAAGCAGTCGAAGCAGGACGCCTGACGCCGGCCGAATGTCTGGCCCAATACCCGGAATACCGGAGTGAATTAGGCGACTTGTTACAGATTGCCACCGACATACGCTCGACCCCAGTGGTGCACCCATCCCCAGAGGTGCGCCAGCGTTCGCAGGCTCACCTGTTGGCAGCGCTGCCCCCACGTGCTCCTGTTACGCCAATCCCTGCCGCAAATGGACTGGCGGCAACGGCCGTCGGTGCAGCTCTGCTCACCTTTATTGCCTGGATTCGTTTCCAACCGCAGCGTCTGGCACAGGGAGCGAAAACAGTTTCCCAACCGGCACTGGCGCTTACGTTTGCCGCTATCTTGTTGTTAGGCGTGGGTTTGCTGACGGCCGTTGGCGCGGCCCTGGCCCCCACCACCGGGCAGACCACGCAACCGGCCATCATTTCCGTGGAAGCGACTCAGGGAGTGGTGGAAGTGATGGACGCGAATGGAAAATGGACGCCTCTGGCAAAGGGAGCGACTGTGACCGCGAATGATAGGCTGCGTACCGGGCCGGATGCCAGCGCCAGGGTTGTTTTTGCCGACGGCCGTGTCGCCACCATCGGTCCCAGCACCGAAGTTGCCCTGGAGGAATTGGTGCGCCAGGAATTTGACCTGTTCCAGGTTATGACCCCCACACTGACCAGCACGCCAACCGTGACCATGACACCGACAGAAACAATCACGCCCACCGTCACCGTCACACCGACCGTGACTGTTACGCCGACCGTGACCGTAACCCCCACTGTGACCGTAACGCCAACAGGGACCATGACGCCCACCATCACTCCTGGCGACATGGTGACAATTTGCCACAAACCCGGCACACCTGCCGAACAGACAATGACTTTACCGGCGGCAGCCATCGGCGGACACCTGGGCCACGGCGACACACTCGGCCCCTGTCCTGACGCCACACCTGCACCGCCGCCATCATCCACACCGGGCAATGGTGGTACCGTCACCGTTTGTCATAAACCCGGTACCCCGGCGCAGCAAACGATGACATTGCCGGAAGCGGCGCTGAACGGTCACCTGCGTCATGGGGATACATCAGGGCCTTGCCCGGATGCGTCGCCAACTGCGCCGCCGCCCGCCCCCAGCCCCACATCACCGCCGCCGGGGCCAGGCCCGACAGCCCCACCGCCGCCACCCCCACCGGGTAATGGAGGCATGGTCACAATCTGCCACAAACCGGGCACACCGGCCCAGCAGACAATGACCGTACCGCAGGCGGCGCTGGCAGGCCATCTGAATCATGGTGACACACTCGGCACCTGTCCCTAACTGACCATTGCGTCTGGTCAAGACCCTGAGGGTTTCCCAAAATCCTCAGGGTCTTTTTTATTCAAGCCGCCGTATTGCCACCATCAACCGGTAGTAAGACGCCAGTGACAAATGAAGCATCATCACACGCCAGAAATAGCACGACTTTAGCCACCTCCTCTGCGTGCCCTACGCGCCCTAAGGGCAGCGCCGCACCGGTTTCGGTCAACGCTTGGGCAACCGTTACCGGGTCGCTATCCTCAAAGTACCCTTTTTCCACCCAGCGTTCTACAAAAGTGTCGCCCGGACAAACAGCGTTTACACGAATGTTTTCGCGGGCATGATCCAATGCCAGGGCGCGGGTCATTTGCACTACCGCCCCTTTGCTGACGCAGTAAGCCAGCGCATTTTTGCCGCCCACCAGTCCCCAGTCGGACGCATTGTTGATGATGACGCCGCTGCCCTGCGCCCGAAAATGGGGTAATACCAGGCGGCTCATCTGCCACACGGCCGTCACGTTCACATCCATCGTCGCCTGCCACGTTTCTAACGAGGTGGTCTCGGCTGTACCACTGGTGACGATGCCGGCGTTGTTGAACAGGATGTCTACACGGCCGTACCGCGCCACCGTCTCTGCCACACACCGTTCACAATCTGCCTGCCGGGTGTGGTCGGCATAAATGTAGTGGGCCTCTGGCCCAATTTCCTGAGCCAACATCACCCCTTTTTCCTGGCGACGCCCGGTAAAGGCAACCCGCGCCCCTTCCTGCCCAAATAACCGCACCGTGGCTGCGCCAATGCCCGACGTACCCCCGGTGATCAAAGCTACTTTGTTTTGTAAACGCATGTCATCTCCTGTTTAAAAATGGGATCACGGATGACACGGATTTGACGGATTCTCGCGGATTTTTTGCTTCTCCGTGCAAATCCGTCTCCTCCGTCAAATCTGTGCCTCGATGCCAATCGCAGTTTACCCCACCACTTGGGCAACGCAACCGTCACCCCTTCACCCTGTCACCCCCTCACCTTGTCATTTGCCGTTGACGGCCGTACCCACCCATGATATAGTTGACACATCAACGGTTGATACATCAACTATATGTGTGTGCATTTTGATAAGGCAAATTGACACACTTTCCCATTTCCCAACATGAAACCGGTATTGTTTATCGTCTGCCACCCCACAGGATGGCAGCAAAATCCCACCGCAATCTAAAAGCCTGCTCAGACTTGGGTCAAGTCCGAACAGGCTTTTTTGTTTTATCTGTAACGCGATTTGCCAAATCGCGCACCCTTGATGAAGGAGAGAGATATGAATCGTCACCCAAGTTTCCCCGGTAGGCTACTGACCAGTGGCTTGCTATTTTTAGCGTTGTTTAGTTTTACATTATGGGCAACGGCCGTGCTGCCCGCCCATGCCCAAAACCAGGTGCGTGTGCGGCCAACAGCGTTGATGAGCAAGAACTTGCCCATCCTGGCCACGCCCATGCTTGTGCCAGAGCAAACCAACTGGTGTGTGGCCGGTTCGTTCCAGGGCTGGAACAACGCCAGCGACCCCATGAATGACGATGGCCTTAACGGCGATTGGTTCGCCGACGATGCTGTCGTTTCGTTGGCTTACACCGTTGCCAGTGCTGGCCGCCACGAATTCAAAGTGGTGGAATGTGGCAACTGGGGCAACTCTCATCCTTCGCAGAACTCCTGGTTCTACACCACCGCCCCCAACCAGGCGGTGACTTTTACGTTTGATGAAAATGATCACAGCGGCGATGCCGGGGCTACGGCCGTGCCCACCACCAACATCGTCAACGTCAGCGGCGACGACTTCCCGGCTAATCTGACGGCCGTTGGCGATTGGCAGGGCTGGAACAACAGTGATCCGACTACCGCCATGACTGCTTTGGGACACGGTTATTACCGCTTGCTCTATACTATTCCGGCGGCAGGCACATACCAGGCCAAAATAGTACAAACCGGCTCCTGGAACGAGCAATTTGGCAACGACGGCCGTTCCATCAACAGCCCCGTCATCAACTTCACCACTAGCAGCCCCAATCAGCCGGTGGTCTTTTTGTTGGATGCGCGTAACGGCCGTACCACCATCATCCCCAACAGCAGCGGCGGCGGCAACTGGTGTCTGGCCGGTGGTTTCCAGGGCTGGAACAACAGCAGTACTCCACTTTTCGACGATGGTACAAATGGCGACCTGGTCGGCGGTGACGGGGTTTACAGCCGCGATTTCACCATTGCCAATGTCGGGCGCGACGAATGGAAAGCGGTGGAATGTGGTAATTGGGGCAATGCTTATCCTTCCTCCAATGCCTTTGTGCTGACCACTGTGCCTACCCAAACCGTCAAATTCACTTTTGACACCAACGACCACAGCGGCGATGCCGGGCTGCCGCTCATGCCCACCCAAAACATCGTCAATGCTTGGGATGATTTGCCCGCCAGCTTTACCGTCGTTGGCCCCTGGCAGGGCTGGAACAACAGCGATCCAACCACGGCGATGACCAATCTGGGCAACAATAATCACTTGCTCAACTACACCTTTGCCAATGCCGGGCAATACGAGGCTAAACTTAGCCAGACCGGCGATTGGGGCAACCAGTTTGGCAACGATGGCCGGGGTAGCAATCCCCCCACCGCCCAATTTGACGTATGGGCGGCCGGGGATGAGGTGCAAATTTATCTGGATGGCAACAACGGCCGTTGGGCCATCATCGCCCCACCGCCAGGTGGGGCCGGGCACGATAACAACATCTTCTGGGATGATTTAGGCCATGACAGCCGCGATGGTTTGTTCCGCTCCCCTGGTGGGCCGGTGCATATGGGCACGGCCGTGACCCTACGGTTGCGCGCCGCCAGCAATGACCTGACGGCCGCTCGCGTCCGCCTCTACAACGACCGCACCAACGCCCAATCCTTCCTGGATATGAGCCTGGCGGCCGACGACGGCACGTATGAATGGTGGGAAGTGACCCTGCCCGCCAGCGTTGACCCCACCCTCTACTGGTACCGTTTCATCGTCATTGACGGCACGGCCACCGCCTACTACGAAGACGACGCCGCCCGCGACGGTGGCTGGGGCCAACCCTTTGCCACCAGCCCGGATAATAGCTGGCAAGTCACCCTGTATGACCCCGCCTTCAACACTCCCGACTGGGTGAAAGATGCCGTCATCTACCAGATTTTCCCCGACCGTTTCCGCAATGGGGACGCCAGCAATGACGCCCCGCCCGGCCGTTTCTTTTACAACGAACCCGGCGGCACCATTGTGCGCTCTGACCCATCAGGCGGTACGAGTAACTCCTGGAACCAGGTGGTCTGCGATCCCCGCGATACAGGCGATCCCTGCGCGGGCAGCTACAGCAAAAACTTCTACGGCGGCGATTTGCAGGGTGTGATTGACCAGTTGGATTACTTGCAAGATTTGGGCGTGACTACCATTTACTTCAACCCCATCTTTGAGTCACCGTCCAACCACAAATATGACACGGCCGATTACGGCTTTATCGCCGAGGATTTTGGCGATTTGCAGACCTTCATCACCTTGAGCCAGGAAGTTCACAACCGGGATATGTATATCGTGCTGGATGGCGTGTTTAACCATACCTCGTCAGACAGCATCTACTTTGATCGCTACGGCCGTTACGCCCAGGTAGGCGCTTGTGAAAGCCACACCAGCCCGTACCGTGACTGGTACTACTTCACTGACGTGACACCTGGCACGGGAGCGTGCGTCAGTTCCACCGGCGCGGCCAATGGCGCGAATTACACCAGTTGGTTTGGCTTTGACAGCCTGCCCAAACTGAACGCCACCAACCCCGAAGTGCGTGACCTCATCTTTGCCGGTGGCCCCAATTCTGTAGCCATGCAGTGGTTACAATATGCCGATGGCTGGCGTTTTGACGTGGGCGGTGACATTGATCCCGGCACAGCCAACGACCCGGATAACGACTTCTGGGAACAGTTCCGCGCCACCACCCGCGCCCAATTCCCGGACAGCTACATGGTGATTGAAGAGTGGGGCAACGCCTCCTCCTGGCTGCTGGGCGACGAGATGGACGCGACGATGAATTACCAGTACAGCAGCGCCATGCTCAGTTTCTGGCGCGATACCACCTTCACGGACAATGACCACAACAGCGGCAGTTCGGCCGGAGAGTTGACGCCGCTGACGCCTTCGCAGTTAGACGGCCGTTTGCACAACTGGATTGAACGCTACCCGCCCGAAGCGCTTTATGCCATGATGAATCTGTTGGGCAGCCACGACACCAACCGCCCAATGTTTATGCTGGATCACAACGCGGCTAACGGTACAGACCACACGCCGCTGCTTGACCCAGATTATGATTGGAGCGACAGTATCGCCCGCCTCAAAGGGGTGGCCTTGCTGCAAATGACTTTGCCCGGCGCGCCCACCATTTACTATGGCGACGAGGTAGGGCTGGTTGGCCCCACCTATTACTACGGCGGCAAATGGGAAGATGACCCGTACAATCGCCAGCCTTACCCCTGGCTGGATGAGACGGGCCTGCCGTTTTATACCTTCCTGCAAAACCAGGCCAACCAGGATGAACTGTTTGATTACTACAGCACACTGACGGCCGTGCGCAATGACCATCCCGCCTTACGCACGGGCAGTTTTGATACGCTGTTGGTGGATGATGGGAATGATTTGTATGGCTACGGCCGTAAACTGCCCGACCACTCCGACGCCGCCATTGTCATCCTCAACCGCGCCGGCACAATGGCCGTGCCCGTCACCCAAACCGTCACTCTAGACCTAGCTGGCTACCTGCCTTTTGGCGCAGTCTTTACGGAAACGCTGACCGGTGATAGCTACACCATTGACGCCAATGGTCTGCTCACAGCCACTGTGCCAGGGCAGAGTGGGGCGGTATTAGTGCTGGCTTCCACGATAGCGCCCGCGCCGACGGCCGTAAATGATCTGGCGGTCACGGCCGTGCGCAACCAGGAAATTGACTTGGGCTGGAGCGCAGCGGCCGGGGCCACCAGCTATGACGTATACCGCAGCCCCGTCAGCGGCGGCGGTTATGCCTGGATTGCCAACACGGCCGCGTTGACCTACACCGACAGCGGTTTGCAAAATGCCGTGCCCTATCACTACGTCGTCGTCAGCCGCGACGACGGCAGTGGGTTGGTCAGTGGCTATTCCAACGAAGCCGTAGGCATTCCCGCCCATGACCTGTCCACTGCCTGGTACAACCTGCAATGGCCGGAAGAAATCACCCACACCATCAGCGCCATTACCCCCACCGAAAATATCTACGGCCAATTGTATATTGCCGGGTTTACCGGTGGCAGTGGCCCGGCGCAGGGTATCCAGGCGCAGATTGGCTACGCCATCAGCGGCACATCGCCCATCTCTACCAGTCAGTGGACGTGGGTGGAGATGGCATATCACAGCGCCCAGGGCAACAATGATCAATATGCCGGTAATTTGCTACCGGATGTGGTGGGTGATTTTGATTACATCACCCGTTGGAGCAGTGATGGCGGCAATACCTGGTATATCTCGGACCTGAGCGGCCCTGGTGATAACAACGATCCCGGTTGGCTGCAAGTACTCGCCAGTGGTGACACGACCGCGCCGATGACCACGACGCTGTATCTAAATGGCACAACAGCCGCCAGTGTTAGCCTGAGTTGGGAATCTGTCGGCGACCCTGACCTGGCCGGTTTTGAGCTTTATCGGCAAAACGTGGCTGCACCCGGTTTTGTGCGTATTGCCCAGTTTTTTGGCAATGTGATGGACTATGAGGACACGGCCGTGACCACCGGCGAAACATACGAATACTATGTCCTGGCCTTCGATACCAGCTTCAACCGGGCCGACCCCTCGAACGTGGTGCAGGCGACGGCCGAACCCCGTCTTGTCGAAGTCACTTTCCAGGTAGCCGTACCCATTTATACACCGGGCACAGTTTATCTGGTGGGCGATTTGCCCGAACTTGGCCCCTGGAATCCTGGCCTGGTACCTATGAACCAGGTAGGTAATACCAACGTCTGGACATACACGCTGGACATCCTGGATGGGACGCAATTGCTATACAAATACACACGTGGCTCGTGGGATACGGTCGAGTCGTGGGGCAGCATCATCGTCCTCAACAATCGTCAGGCGACGATTGATTATGGTGTAGACGGCACACAGTTGATAGACAATACGGCCACCGATTGGGGCAATGGCGCGGACGATGAAAAAGCAGTGCAATTCTGGCGTGACCCGATTGTGGTGGATTATGCGCCTACCGGAACGGAAGTTCCGGTTGATACCGCCATTACGGTGACGTGGAGCATTACGATGGTGGCGGATACAGACTTTGAAGTTGTTGGGCCGGCGGGGTTGGTTTCGGGCACGTTTGTGTACAACAACGACGATTGGACGGTGACGTTTACGCCGGATGTTGACCTGGAGACGGGCACGTATTACACGGTGACGGTCGCCGGGGCGCAGTCGGTGGGTGTGCCGGGTGGCGACAGCGGCGTGCAGCAGTTCCCCGTTTCCTGGACGTTCCTGACGATGCCGGAAGCGATTCAGGCCGGGTTCAGTAGCAATTCGCCGATTATGGTGGGGGAAACGGCCGTGTTCACCAACACCACCACCGGTCAACCACCGCTCAGCTACACCTGGGACTTTGGCGACGGTAACAGCAGCACGGATGAGAATCCGACTCATGTCTACGCCGCGCCGGGCACGTACACGGTCACGCTAACGGCAACCAATGACTTTGAAACGGCCGTTGTCACCGCTGCCTTTGTCGTGAATCCCGAAGCGTTGACCGCCGGGTTTGTGAGCAATTCGCCGATAATGGTGGGGGAGACGGCCGTGTTCACCAACACCACCACCGGTACCGGGCCAATTAGCTATACCTGGGAGTTTGGCGATGGCGGCAGCAGCAATGTTGTTGACCCGACGCATGTATATGTAGAGCCAGGTACGTACCCGGTGACGCTGACGGCGACGAATGAGTGGGAGACGGCCGTGATCACCGGCACATTTGTGGTCAATCCTGTGCCGCTGGTGGCCGATTTCAGCAGCAATTCGCCCATTACGGTGGGGGGGACGGCCGTGTTCACCAACAGCACCACCGGCTCCGGCCCCATCAATTACACCTGGGACTTTGGCGATGGCAGCACCAGTACGGACGAAAATCCGCAGCATGTCTATGCCGCCCCCGGTGCGTATGTGGTGACGTTGACGGCCGTGAATGAGTGGGAGACGGCCGTTATCTCCGGCATTTTTGTGGTCAATGAGATTGAGGAGATAGAGATTATTCTGTATCTGCCGGTGATCTTGAAACCATAGTGGATAACTGACCAATTAACGATTCAGACCTGACAGGTTTCCCAAAACCTGTCAGGTCTTGAGAGGGTGTCGTCAAGGTACTCTGACATTGCGCCAGCCGGATGGAGTGTGCCAGGGGTCGGCGACGGTGACGCCTGCCAGCGTTGTTGAATCTGAGGCCACTTTTTTGCCCGCGTGCCCTTTGCCCGCGCCGTGCAGCAGTTCAAACACGGCCGTGCTCACCCATTCCGCGTCGGAAATTTCAGCGACCGGTGACCAATCGGCCAGATGTTCCTGCAAGTAGCCGGTGCTGGTGTGCCCGGCGCGGAAATGGGGTTCCTGCAAGATGGCTAACAGGTAGGGGATGTTGGTGGTCACGCCCAATACGGCCGTTTCCCGCAGCGCCCGTTCCATCTTGGCAATGGCTTCGGCGCGGCCGGCCCCCCAGGTGATGATTTTTGCCAGCATCGGGTCGTAGTAGGGGGTGACGGCCGTGCCCGATTCAATGCCATCATCCACCCGCACACCGGGGCCAGACGGCCGTTGGTAATGGGCAATGGTGCCAATCGAAGGCAAAAAATGGTTGGCCGGGTCTTCAGCATACACGCGGCACTCAAGGGCATGGCCGCGTTGGCGAATATCCTCCTGTGTAAAGGGCAGCGGTTCGCCAGCGGCAATGCGAATTTGCCAGGCTGCCAGGTCTAAGCCCGTCACCAACTCCGTCACCGGATGTTCTACTTGCAGCCGTGTATTCATCTCCAAAAAGTAAAACCCCCCCTGTCCATCCACAATAAATTCCACCGTGCCTGCGTTGGTATAACCCGCCGCCTGTGCCAGCGCCACCGCTGCCCCGGCAATCTGCTGCCGTAGTCCCTCATCCTGAACGATGGGTGCGGGGCTTTCTTCAATGATCTTCTGATGGCGGCGTTGAATGGAACATTCGCGCTCAAACAGGTGCAGCACACGGCCGTGCTGGTCGCCCAATACCTGAATCTCCACATGATGAATCTCCGTGAAATACTTTTCCACCAGGATGTGATCATCGCCAAAGGCGGAGCGGGCTTCGCTGCGGGCTGCCTGCACCGCCGCCTCAAACTCGTCGGCGGCCCAGACAACGCGCATCCCTTTGCCGCCGCCGCCCGCACTGGCCTTGATGAGGATGGGGTAGGGAATGTGGGACACGGCCGTGTGCAATTCCGCCACGCTCAGTCCCGCGCCATCCACGCCCGGCGCAACGGGCACACCGGCGCGAATCGCCATCTCGCGGGCATTGGCCTTGCTGCCCAGGCTGGTCATGGCCTGCGGCGATGGGCCAATGAAAACAATCCCCCGCGCCGCGCAGGCCGCGGCAAAGTTCGCATTTTCACTCAGAAAGCCATAACCGGGATGGATGGCCTGCGCCCCACACTGGCTGGCAATGCTCAAAATGGCCTCTTGATTCAGGTAGGTTTCGACGGCCGTGACCCCCGGCAGTCGGTAGGCTTCATCCGCCAGCCGCACCCAGGGCGCGTCCGCATCAGCGTCAGAGTAAACGGCAACGGCCGTGACGCCCAACTCCCGACAGGCCAACATCACCCGCCGGGCAATCTCACCGCGATTCGCAATCAGGATTTTCTTAAACATTATCATGCCCCACCATTTTTGTGTTATATCGTGGCGAAGATTTTAATATGCGGGCCGCGATGTGCAACTTGTCACCCGCCGCCTTCCCCCTTACAATGTAGCGCGTATGTTCTAGCGAGGCAGACCTGACAGGTTTTAGAGAACCTGTCAGGTCTATTGTTCGCAAGTGAGGCTATATGGCAGGTTATGAAATTCCTCCCCGCGTGGTTCCGGCGGATGATGCCGGGTATTTTGAGAAGATTACACAGGCGGTGTTCCAGGCCGGGTTTAGCTGGCAGGTGATTCGCCAGAAGTGGCCCGGTTTCCAGCGGGCGTTTGCCGGTTTTGATATTGACAAAGTGGCGGCATTTACCGATGAGGATGTGGAGCGGTTGGTGGAGGACAAGGGGATTGTGCGCAACGGCCGTAAAATTGCCGCCACCATTCAAAATGCCCGCATCTGCCAGGGGCTGATCGCCGAACACGGCAGTCTGCACGCCTATTTACGCTCGATGGACGGCCAGCCCTACGCCCAACGCGAAAAAGCACTGGGCAAACGCTTCAAATTCATGGGCCCAATGGGCGCGTACTTCTTCTATTGGTCGGTGGGCGAGAATGTGCCGGAGTACCATGAGTGGCGGGCTTCGCAAGAGAAGTGAGCAGTTAGCAGTAAGCAGTGAGCAGTGGAAAAGGTACTGCTTACCGCTCACTGCTCACTGCTGACTGATTCCCCATGAACTTCCTCCGCAGTAACCAGCTTTCCCCACAAACGTGGAGCGTCAGCGAACTGACGCAGTACATCCGCGAGGTGTTTGAGATTGATTACCGCTTGCAAGATGTGGAGGTGAGCGGCGAAATCTCCAACTTTACCCAGGCGCGTTCCGGGCATCTCTATTTCACGCTGAAAGATGACAGAGCGCAGTTGAAGTGTGTGATGTGGCGCACGGCCGTTGAGCGACTCCGGTTTGCGCCACAGGATGGGGACGCGGTGGTGGCTCACGGCCGTATCTCCATCTACGAACCGCAGGGCATTTACCAGCTTTACGCGGAACTGTTGGAACCGGCGGGGCGGGGCAGCCTGGCGCTGGCCTTTGAGCGGCTCAAGGAAAAGCTAGCGGACGAAGGGCTGTTTGATCCCGAACATAAAAAACGTATCCCCACCTTCCCGCAAAAGATTGGCATTGTCACCTCGGCGGATGCGGCGGCGCTGCGCGATATTTTGAACGTACTGCGGCGGCGCTACCCGCTGGTGGCGGTTCTGATCGCGCCGACGCTGGTGCAGGGCAACGACGCGCCGCCGCAAATTATCCGCGCCCTGCAATGGCTGGACGGCCGTGACGATATTGACACCATCCTCATCGCCCGCGGCGGCGGTTCGATGGAGGATTTGTGGGCGTTTAACGACGAAGGGGTGGCCCGCGCCATTTTTGCTGCCCGCCACCCCATCATCAGTGGGGTGGGGCATGAGGTGGACTTTACGATGGCCGATTTTGTAGCTGACTTGCGCGCACCTACGCCGTCGGCGGCGGCGGAACTGGCGACGCCGGATGTGGCCGAGTTACGGCCGTATCTGGCCGGTTTGAGCAGCGGTTTAGTCATGGCCATGACGGATGTCATCGCCCACAACCGCCAGCAGGTGCAGCATCTGGCGCGGGCGTTGGGGCATCTCAGCCCACGCGGGCGACTGGATAATAACCGGCAGCGATTGGATAATTTGCACGGCCGTCTGGACAGTGCCATGCAGCGTCACCTGGCCGAACGACAAAACCGGCTGGCAATGGCCGAAGTGGGCCTGACGGCCGTCGGCCCACTGGCAACCCTGGCGCGGGGGTATGCGATTGTGCGGGATGGCGACGGCCGTGTGGTTCGTTCGGTGCAATCGATCAACCCTGGGGATCAATTGCACATTCAGGTGGTGGATGGGGAGGTGACGGCCGTCGTCTCTTCAGACAAATCAGATTATCAAGAAAACATAACAATGGGTTAAGGAGCAAAACCGATGAAATCACGATTAACTCTCTTATTTGTCATTATCTTGCCGGTTTATCTGTTGGTGGGATTGCAATCGTTACTGGCTGATGATGCAGTAGTCGGGGATGGCACGCCTGCCAGTTGTACCGAAGCCGCCTTTGACGCAGCGCTGGTTGTTGCCCAAAGTGGTGGTGGCACGATTACCTTCAACTGTGGCGGCCCGGCCACCATCGTCTTTACTTCTGAAAAGATTATCACGACCAGTGTTACCATAGACGGCAATGACCAGATAATACTCAGTGGCGGCGACAGTACCCGTCTCTTTGCCAATTTTTCTGACCTGACACTGGAAAATATAGCTTTGACAAATGGCTACGCTTTTTCTGCTGGTGCAATTCTAAACTACGGCAATCTCGCCCTAATCAATGCTTCAGTTCAAAATAGTATAGGGAGCTATATTGGTGGTGGAATTTTCGCTTTGTTAGGCACAACCACCTTAATCAATGTGGCAATTAGCGACAATTCGGCCGACTATGGCGGCGGAATTCATGTCGAAGACAGTGCAGTCACTCTGGACAATGTATTGATTGACGGAAATGCAGCCACTTATTTTGGGGGCGGAATTCAAATCGAAAGCAGTACCGCCACTCTAACTAATGTGACCCTTAACGGCAACTCAGCCACCACTGGTGGTGGAATTAACAATCGTGTTAATAGTTCGACCACACTGACAAATGTAATAGTTAGTGGTAATTCAGCCGACTCCTATGGGGGCGGGATTGCCAACGATAACAGTATTATCACACTGACGAATACAATACTTACTGGCAATTCAGCCCAGTCTGGCGGTGGCGGAATGTACAATAATTTCGGTATGGCTATCTTGTTAAATGGGACGTTTAGTGACAATTTGGCCAGTGGCTGGGGCGGCGGAATTTATAACAACGTCAGTTCGGTCATAATGAACGATACGCTGTTTAGTGGCAATTTAGCTGGCATGGGCGGCGGAATTTATAATGATACCAGCATGGTCGCGATGACAAATGTGACGCTTAATGACAATTTGGCCAGCAATTCTGGTGGTGGCATTTACAACTATGATTCCAGTACGGCTACACTTACCGATGTGACCCTGAGTGGCAATACGGCCAATTTTGGCGGCGGAATCTATAATTACAATAACAGTAATGCTACGCTGACCGATATGACGTTTAGTCATAATTCGGCCAACAATGTTGGTGGCGGAATTTTCAACGGCTCCTTGAGTACGGTTACATTGACGGATGTAACGCTTGCCGATAATTCAGCCAGTCTAAGCGGGGGTGGAGTTTACAACCTTGGCAACAGTACGGCTACGCTGACCAACGTTACCCTTAACGGCAATTCATCTGACTACGGCGGCGGAATATCCAATCGTTACTCTGGCATGATTACAATGACCAATGTAACTCTTAACGACAATTCGGCCAGTAGTGTTGGTGGAGGAATTTACAATTTTAATTCCAGTACAATTACAATGACCAATGTAACGCTTAGTAGTAACTCGGCCATTAGCTCTGGCGGTGGAATTTACAACGATTTTTTCGGTATGGTCGCTCTGACCAATGTGACTCTTAGCGGCAATTCGGCTGACTCTGGTGGTGGCATTTACAATTTCATTGACCCTACCACCCACTTGATGCTTAACAACAGCATCGTGGCAAGTAGTGTCAGTGGGGGGGATTGTGCCGGTCAGGCCGCGGGTGAAGTCTTCTTTAGCCTGTGGAGTGACAACAGTTGTGCCTTTATCATCGGTTCCGATAACCAACCAAACACAGATCCCATGCTTGGTCCGCTGGCCGATAATGGCGGCTTTACCCTGACACATATGCCTTTACCCGGCAGCCCGGCTATTGATGCAGGCACAGATGAAGGCGCACCCACCACCGACCAGCGCGGTCAGCCCCGGCCATCTGGCCTGGCCCATGATATTGGTGCGGTGGAAGTCCAGCCTACCGACAATCTGTTGTATTTATACCTCCCGACGGTAGTCAAACCATAATAAGATTGGTTCAATCTTCAAGATTGAACCAATCTACAGGAGCTTTATGCACCACGTTGTCATTACCCAAAGCATTTATGACCAGGCCACACAGTTGTTAGCGCAGGCGAACATTCCCTATTTTTATCATCAGGGGGAGACCTGGCCCCCGGCGGAATTGCAGGAGCAAATCAAGGAAGCGACGGCCGTTGTCTGCCTGCTCGCCGACAAAATGACGGCCGACGTGATGGACGCCGCCCCCCACCTCAAACTCATCGCCAACGTCGCCGTCGGCTATGACAACATAGACGTTCCCGCCGCCACCCAACGCGGCATCCTGGTCACCAATACGCCGGATGTGCTCACCGAAACAACGGCCGATCTCGCCTTCGCTCTCCTGCTGGCCGTCGCCCGCCGCATCCCCGAAGCCGACGCCTACATGCGGGCGGGCAAATATACCCGCTTCGCCCTTTTCCCCGATATGTTGGGCACGGATGTGTATGGCAAGACGTTGGGCATTGTGGGGTTGGGACGGATTGGCACGGCCGTGGCCCGCCGCGCTGCCCTGGGGTTCAACATGAAGGTGCTGTATACGGCCGACAGCCCCAAACCGGACGCTGAACGGGAATTGGGCGTCATCCACGTCCCCTTTCCTGACCTGCTGCAAGAATCCGACTTTATCAGCATCCATGTCCCCCTCAGCCCACGCACCCACCACCTCTTCACCATGAACGAGTTCCTCCAAATGCGCGGCAATGCCTATATCATCAACACCGCCCGCGGCCCGATCATCAAAGAAGCCGACCTGGCCGAAGCGCTGCAAAAGGGCATCATTGGCGGTGCGGCGCTGGACGTATTTGAAGAGGAACCCAAGATGCACCCCGGCCTGGCGGAAATCAAAGACCGCCTGGTTGTTGCCCCTCACATTGGCAGCGCCACCATCCAGACCCGGCAAAAAATGGCGACGACGGCCGTGCAAAACGTCGTCGCCTTCCTCACCGGCCAGCCCCCATTAACGCCCGTCAACCCCGAAGTCTTATTGGAGATTAAGAGACTGGGAGATTGAGAGATTAACTGAATCTCCCAATCTCTTAATCCCTCAATCTCTCAATCTCATGGGCAACTATGCCTTAGGAGATGGAAATGAGTGCAAACCCTGAAGAAATGAGTTTTGAAGCCGCCTTGCAAGAGTTGGAAACCATCGTCGCCCAATTGGAAGCGGGCGACCTGACGTTGGAACAATCGCTGGCTCTCTTTGAACGCGGGCAACTGCTGGCCAAACGGTGCCACGCCCGGCTCGATGAAGCCAGTCTGCGCGTGGAGCAGCTCACGGCCGATGGGGAGATTGTGGAATTGTAACGGCCGTAAAGCCTGCTATACTCGAAGCCACCAAAGACCCTCAGGGTTTTCTGAAAACCCTGAGGGTCTAAACCAATACCCCTGAGAGGCACTATTTTGTTTAGAAGCATCCGCGACTCACTCAGCCGCACCCGCAACACCGTCTTTGGGCAAATTGCCAACGTGTTGGGCACCGGCGACATCACCGAAGAAACCTGGGAAGATTTAGAAGCACTGCTCATTCAAGCTGACGTTGGCGTACCCACCACCCTGGAAATCGTCGAAGCCTTGCGCAACCGCGTCAAACGCGATGGCCTGTACAAAGCCGACCAACTACTGCAAGCCCTCAAAGACGAACTGCGCGCCATTTTGAATATCAACCCCACCTTTGAACTGGAACAGCCGCGCCAGCTAACCGTCGTCATGATCGTCGGCGTCAACGGCTCTGGCAAAACGACCTCCATTGGCAAACTGGCCCACCATTACCAGAATAAAGGCAAAAAAGTGATATTGGCGGCGGCCGATACGTTCCGTGCGGCCGCCATTGAACAGCTTACCATTTGGGGTGAGCGGGCTAACGTGCCCGTCATTGCCGGGCAGCCGGGTGGCGATCCTGGCGCAACAGCCTACGACGGCATCCGGGCGGCGCGGGCGCGTGGTTACAATTTACTCATTGTGGATACGGCTGGCCGTTTGCATACTAAGTACAACCTGATGAAAGAACTGGAAAAGGTCTACGGTGTCTGCCGCAAAAGTGTACACGCTGCCCCCCATGAGGTGCTGCTGGTGCTGGACGCGCCCACCGGTCAGAACGCGCTCACGCAGGCGCAAAAGTTCAAAGAGTCGGTGAAAGTGACAGGCGTTGTCCTGACTAAACTGGACAGCACCGCCAAAGGGGGCATGGTCTTTGCCATTTACCGCGAACTGGGTTTACCCGTCCGCTTCATCGGCACCGGCGAAAAAATTGAGGACCTGGCCCCGTTTGATGCGGCGGCGTTTGTGGAAGGATTGTTTGCCTGATCAGGTGCGACGCGCTTAACAAGATAGCATTTTTTAATTCGACAATCAAGGTTGCTTGTCATTCCGAGCGTAGTCTTCGGAGCGAGGAATCTTAATTGCGGCTTATGCAGAAGATTCCTCCTCGAAGACTCGTCGGAATGACAAAATGCAAAAACAGGGATCGTTTTCGGATCGTTTGATACCCATAATAAAAAGAGGATTGAGATGGAAACATTAGTGAATGAACTACACAGCTTACAAGAAACAGTGGAACAGCTGGGGAGGCGTCTTTGACGTAGCCGCTAAAGCTGACAAAGCGGCGCAGTTGGAAGAGTTAACGGTCGCGCCTGGTTTTTGGGATAACAGCCAGACCGCGCAAAAAACGATGCGCGAATTGACCCGCTTGAGAGAACAGGTCACAGTCTGGCAGCAGTTGAGCCAGCGGCTTGGCGAAACGTTGGAATTGGTGGAACTGGGCGATGCCGACCTGGAAGATGAGTTAACGCAGGAGGTAGAACTGCTACGGCAAGAGATTGATGAGCGTTCCTTCCGTACCTTGTTTGCCGGGGAATATGACGATGAGGATGCCATCCTGGCGATTCATGCCGGGGCGGGTGGCACCGAAGCGCAGGATTGGGCCTTGATGTTGCAGCGCATGTTTTTGCGCTGGGCGGATAGTCATCAATTTGTGGTGGATGTTTTGGATGAAAGCCCTGGCGATGAGGCCGGTTTGAAGAGTTGTTTGCTGGCGGTGCGTGGGGATTATGTGTACGGCCGTCTCAAATCTGAGCGTGGTGTGCATCGGCTGGTACGCATCTCTCCCTTTGACGCTTCCAGCCGTCGCCACACCTCCTTTGCCAAAGTGGAAGTATGGCCGGATGTGGCTGAGGACATCGAGATTGAAATTGATGAGCGTGACCTGCGCATTGACCGGTTCAAGGCCAGCGGCGCGGGTGGGCAGCACGTGCAAAAGAACGAAACGGCCGTGCGCATCACCCATATTCCTACCGGCATCGTTGTCTCTTGCCAGAACCAGCGCTCCCACACCCAGAACAAAGAAACCGCGCTAAAAATCCTGAAAGCGCAGCTATTTGACCTGGAGCGGCGCAAACAAGATGCCGAAATGGCGGCTCTCAAAGGGGAAAACGTGGACGCCGGTTGGGGCAACCAGATTCGCTCCTACGTGTTGCACCCGTACAAAATGGTGAAAGACCATCGCACAGATTATGAAGTAGGTAATGCCGAGGCGGTGCTAGACGGCCGTCTCGATGATTTTATGGAAGCCTATTTGAAGTACCGTTTAGGCGAAACAGCAGAGACGTGATGTGTGATGCCTGATACGTGACAAACGATTCATGCATCATGGGATACCGACCCCAGGAGGTTTCTACAATGACCGATAAAGACGATAAGAAACAAAGCAAAACGCCGCCGCAACCGATACGTCGTGTGCAAACGGGTGGGGAAAAGAGTACACCCAAACCGCCGCCCCAGCCCGTTAAGCGGGTGCAGGTGGGTGGCCCGGCCAAGCCGCCACCACAGCCCGTCCGCCGTGTGCAGACGGGTACGCCTTCCAGCACGCCAGCGCGGGTACGCCCCACCGTGCGGGCCGAGCAGCACCAACAAAAGGTGCAGGCACGACCCATGCCGGCCCCGCCGCCGCGACGGGTCGTTCGGCCGGCTGCCGCTGTCGGCGCGGTGGCTGCCGGCGCGGCCGCCGCCAAAGCTGCTAGCCCGGAGATACAAGCCAGGGTCACGGCCGTTGAAAGCAAGTTTGAGCAGTTAGAGACAAACGCTCAGTTGACTACCATTTACGATGCGGTGGGCCGCATTGACGGCAAACTGACCGATCTGCCCTTTGAACTGGAAAAATTGCGGGATCGGGGCTATGTCCACTCCGGGCAGTTGGAAGACAAACTGGAAGCGTTGGATGACAAATGGGATGACAACATTCGTCCACGTGTCGAGGCGGCCTTGAAAGAGCAGGTGGAGCGGCTGGATAAAGAGTTGGATCAGGCGGAAATGCAGGTCAATCGCCTCAATCCTCAGGTGGAATCTACCATCAAAGCGGCGGAAACGGCCGTAGATAGCCTGGAACGCCGCATCGCCGCCGCCCACGACGCCGTAGATAACCTCTATGAACCCATTGAAAACGAAGTCAACGAAGCCGAACGCCAATTAAACAATGCCCGTATCATGCTTGATCTGCTGGATGGTTCACAGGCTATCAAACTGCGTGAAGCAGAAGGCCCCTTGCTGGCGGTGGAAACAGAGTGGCATCGGGACGGTGACGAAGGCCCCAAAGGGTATCTCTTCCTCACCGACCTGCGGCTCATCTTTGAACAACGGGAAGAAGTGGTCACCAAAAAGAAATTTGGCCTCTTCAAAGCCGATTCCGAAATAGTGCAAGAAGTTCACCTGGATGTGGAAGTACACCAAATTGAATCTGTGACCCACAAAGAAGAGGGTGGCTTTTTGGGCATGGGCAAAGCAGACATCATTGAGTTTGTTTTTGCCGCCAGTGCCAATATGTCACGCGCTCGTTTTCATCTAAAGGGACAGAATTCATCCGAGTGGGCGGCCATGATCAAACGAGTACAAACGGGCGATATAGACGCCGACCGTTCCGATGAATATGTGGAAGAATTGGAAACGGCCGGGATAACCAGCGCCTCTTTCCCCACCTCATGTCCTAACTGTTATGCCCCCATCCCGGCCCAGCCACGTGGCGTCACCAGCTATACGTGTGAATTTTGTGGCGCGGTCGTGGCGCCGCAATTAAGTTGACGATTGCGTTCAGGTTTTCACGAAATGCTTATGTGCCAAACTTGACATATTGACACTTGCCGATATAATCGCGCTACTTATGGCATAAAAGATTCACAAAAATGTAAGAGCGTTGGCCTGAAAGGGTCAAACGCTCTTTTTCCGTGTTTAATCCCATCGTAAGTCTTATGCCAGAGTCTGGGAAGCGGGAGAACAATTTTTACTTTTTATTGTGGGCAGGAGTACTTTATCTTTTTGGGAGGTCACCTGGTGGAGACGACAGAATTCCGCTCTTTACGTATCAGTTTAGCATCCCCCGACCACATGCGTTCCTGGTCTTACGGGGAAGTAACCAAACCAGAAACCATTAACTATCGTCGCTTGCGGCCGGAAAAAGATGGCCTGTTCTGCGAGGCCATTTTTGGTCCCACGCGCGATTGGCAATGCTACTGTGGCAAGTACAAGAATGTGCGCTACAAAGGTATTGTCTGTGACAAGTGTGGCGTAGAAGTGACTCGTTCTTCTGTGCGACGGGAGCGCATGGGACATATTGAACTGGCTGCCCCGGTGGCTCATGTATGGTACACCCGGCGCGTGCCCAGCCATATGGGGTTGTTGCTCAATGTATCTCGGCGTAATCTAGATCGCGTCCTCTATTTTGCCCAATATGTCATCACACATGTAGATGAAGAAGCCCGGCAACGGGCACTCAAACGTTTACAGGAAGAGTTGGAAGAGGCCGAACTCCGCTTTGAGGAAGATTTGCAAAGTAACATTGGTCAGGCCACTTCTGATGCACAGGTGCGTTTGTTAGAGTTGGAAGCGGCGTTGCTGGAGTTGAACGAAACGTTTGATGAGCGTTTGGCGGCGGCGACGGATGATGTCGTGCGTGAGGCAAAGTCTGTGGAGCAGCGCCTCAAGAACGCCAAAGATAAACCGTCTGCTGAAGATATTGTGTTGGCTGGACAGGTGATAGTGAGCGCCGGCGAAAAAGTCGGTCGCGAACATAGCGTGCTGGTGCAAGAAATCACAACCGAACGGCTGAATGAAGTGCAGCGGGAGTATGAGGAAGATCATCAAAGCCAGCAGGCAGCGTTGCAGAAAGAGCTAGACGAACTGCGTGGTGAAACGCAGGCGGTTGGCGATGATATGCGTGGCGATCTGTCTGTGAAGTTGTCGCGTTTGCGCCAACAAGCCCAGGCTAACCGGGAACAGTTGGAAAGCCTGGAGCCGATGGTTTTCCTGAACGAGACCGATTACCGCGAGTTGAAGAGTAAATTTGGCAATGTGTTCCGGGCCGATATGGGTGCGGAGGCGTTGTATGATATTTTGCGGCGCATGGATTTGGAAAAGCTCTCTCGTGAATTGTGGCGGGAAGTGCGTACCACCCGTTCTAAGCAGGCGGCCAAGCGGGCTACGAAGCGGTTACAAGTGGTGGAGGCGTTGCGCAAGAGTGGCAACCGTCCCGAATGGATGATTCTGACGGTGCTTCCAGTGATCCCACCTGATTTACGGCCGATGGTGCAGTTAGATGGCGGCCGTTTTGCCACATCTGACCTGAACGATTTGTACCGTCGGGTCATCAATCGGAACAATCGGCTGAAGCGGCTATTGGAATTGGGCGCGCCGGATGTGATTGTGCGCAACGAAAAGCGCATGTTGCAGGAAGCCGTAGACAGCCTGATTGATAACAGCCAGCGCGGCAAAGCATTGAGTCGTCGCGGTCGCCGTGAACTGAAATCACTGTCTGATATGTTGAAAGGGAAGAAGGGGCGATTCCGCCGCAACTTGCTGGGTAAACGTGTGGACTATTCTGGTCGTTCAGTCATTGTGGTGGGGCCAAACTTGAAGTTAGGCCAATGTGGGCTGCCTAAGACGATGGCGTTGGAACTGTTCCGCCCGTTTGTGATTAGCAAACTGGTGGAATATGGTTATGCCAGCAATGTGAAAGGGGCGCGCCGGGTGATTGAACGGCAGCAGCCGGAGGTGTGGCAGGTGTTGGAAGAGGTGATTGACGGCCGTCCCATCCTTCTGAATCGCGCCCCCACCTTGCACCGTCTGGGTATTCAGGCGTTTATGCCCATGCTGGTGGAAGGCAAAGCGATTCAACTGCATCCGCTAGTATGTTCGGCTTTTAACGCGGACTTTGACGGCGACCAGATGGCGGTGCATGTGCCTCTGTCTCGCCGGGCGGTGGATGAGGCCATGGAATTGATGATGGCCACACGCAACCTGCTCAAACCGGCTAATGGTGAGCCGATTGTGGGGCCGTCCAAAGACATGGTGTTGGGCGTCTATTACCTGACGTTGATGCGTGACGGCCGTAAAGGTGGCGGACAGGCCTTTAGCAGTCTGGAAGAAGTGGAGACTGCCTATGAACTGGGCTTTCTGGACATTCACGCCAAAATCAAAGTGCGCACGACCACGGTCAACAAAGAAGACCACACCCGTTATAAGGATGGTAAACCACGCGAGAAGATTATCGAAACCTCGCCTGGGCGGGTTTTGTTTAATCTGGCGCTACCTGAAGAGTTTCGTTTTGTGAATCAGGTGTTGGATAAAGGCGGCGTTACCCGCCTCATCAATCGTGTTTATCGCCATTTAGGTGACGAAGCGACCATTAACCTGGTGGACGCTATCAAGGCGATTGGATTCCGTTATGCTACCGTGTCTGGCACGACCATTGCCGTCTCTGACCTGACCATTCCTGAAGAGCGGCAAGAAATTTTGGATGCGGCCTTGAAGCGGGTTAACGAAATTGACCGTCAATACCGGCGTGGATTGCTGACTGAAGAAGAACAATACATGCGCACCATTGACACCTGGAATGATGCCAAAGATAAGGTGGAAAAGGCGGTGCGTGATGTCATGGATCCGGCCAGTCCCATTGCGGTGATGGCTCTCTCTGGCGCGGGTAAGGGCGGTTTTGGCCCCATTACCCAGTTGGCCGGGATGCGCGGGTTGATGGCTGACCCACAGGGCCGCATCATCCCCGTGCCCATCCAGTCTAACTTCCGGCAGGGGTTGGATACGTTGGAGTACTTCATCTCCACGCATGGGGCGCGCAAAGGTTTGGCGGATACGGCGTTGCGCACGGCCGATGCCGGTTATCTCACTCGTCGTCTGGTGGACATTGCTCAGGACATGATTGTCATGGG
>CAYXUZ010000010.1:63602-78005 GCA_964467705.1 uncultured Ardenticatenaceae bacterium
CGGACAAGGGTATTTATGTGCGCCGTTCTGATAACTTTGGCAAACAAACGCTGGCCGAACGTGTTCTGGGCCGGGTATCGGCCGAAGAAATCATGGACCCGGAGACGAATGAACCGGTGGTGCGCATTGGTGACTACTTCACAGATACGGCCGCAGATCGGGTTGAGGAATTAGGCGTTGAGGAAGTATATGTCTTTTCGCCGATGACGTGTGAACTACGTCGCGGGATTTGCACCAAATGTTATGGGCTGGACCTGGCGCGAGGGAAACCGGTGGAACGGGGCACGGCCGTTGGCATTGTGGCTGCCCAGTCCATTGGCGAACCCGGTACACAGTTGACGCTGCGTACCTTCCATACCGGCGGTACTGCCTCTGCCAGTGGCGACATTACCCAGGGTCTACCCCGCGTGGAAGAACTGTTTGAGGCCCGCCAGAAGCCCAAGGGTGAAGCGGTTATCACCGAAATCGGTGGCCGCGCCGAGGTGCGCATGATAGATGGGGTGCGCCATGTGTTTGTTACCGACACTAAGCTGGTGGATGATGTTTACGAAGTCCCCGAAGGCTGGGCGATTAAAATCGGGGATAATGACACGATTGAGCCAGGTGGTATTTTGGCCGAAAAAGAGGATGAGATTATCTCTGTCCGCCATGGTGGCCGTGTCGCGCGTCATGGTGATCGGGTGACAGTGACCTGGGAGAGTCGGGACGAGCGAGATTACGAAATTCCTGCCGGTATGCGACTATTGGTTTCCGATGGTGAGCAAGTGCAGGCAGGTGCGCAATTGACTGAAGGTTCTAAGAATCCACACCGTATTCTGGATATTCTGGGACGCGATGCTGTGACGCAATATCTGTTACAGGAAATGCAGCAGGTTTACCGGCCTCAGGGTCAAAATATTCACGACAAACATTTTGAGGTCATCATCCGCAAGATGCTGAGCAAGGTGATTATTACTGATTCGGGTGATACAGAAATGCTGCCCGGTGAACTGGTGGAACTGGCGGTCTTCATGGAAGCAAATGAAGAGATCATGGAGGAAGGTGGCGAGCCGGCCCAGGCAGAACCTGTGCTGCTGGGTATTACCAAAGCGGCATTGAACACCGATAGTTTCCTGTCGGCCAGTTCCTTCCAGCACACCATCAAGGTGTTGGCCAGTGCGGCTATTGCTGGTGCGGAAGACCAACTGATGGGGCTGAAAGAGAATGTCATCATCGGTAAGCTGATCCCCGCTGGTACTGGTTTTGATCTGCACAATCGGCCAGCACCCGAACTGGCTGACCTGTTGGAGGAGGAGGAAGAGGAGGAAGTGCCCGCGTTCGACTTCTCGATTCCGCTAATGATTGATGACAATACTGACCCGGCGATCCTGGAAGCGCTGGCGGCAGCCAAAGAGAAACAAATGGCGGCGTTGCCGGCCGAGGAAGAGTACGAAATGGAATATGAGTATGGTTTTGATGAGGATGACCTGGAAGGATTTGGGGATGAAGAGTAAGTGGTAATAGGTGAATGGTAAGCGGTGAAACGGCCGTCTGGAAAACCAGACGGCCGTTTTTTTATGCTATCTAGTAGTCTCGTTTCAGCAACATATCGGTTAATTGGTTGAGGGCGGTATAGGTGGGGCCGGTGGGGTGGGCGGCTTCCAGATTGCCCAGAGCACTTTGGGTGTAGGCAGTTGCTTTGGTGGTGGCAAAGTCACGTGCGCCGGTCTGGTTGAGGAGCGTCACAACCTGGCTGACAAAATCGCCGTCGGTTTCCTGTTGCGCGTACAACTGCTGTAAGTCGGTGCTTTGTTCCAGACCATACAGGACGGGCAGGGTTTTCTTTTTGGTAGTGATGTCAGTGGAGGCGGACTTGCCAATGAGCATTTCGTCGCCCCAAATACCCAGGATGTCATCTATGACCTGAAAGGCCAGACCGGCATCCAGGCCATATTGGGCATAGTGGGCCACAGTCTCATCATCTTGCCCCGCGACAAGCGCCCCTAATTCGGCACAAAGGGAGAGGAGCACGGCCGTTTTCCCCGTAATCATTTCAATATATTCATCTACGTTGACCCGGTCTCGCTTTTCAAAGTCCATGTCGGCGTGCTGGCCTTGCGTCAGGCGCACACACGTCTCGTCAAAACGGCGCAGAGCGCGTACCACTCGTTCTGCCGGGACACCCCGGTCGTACAGCCGATTGAGTGCCAGGTGCGCCAGGGCAAACATGGAGTCGCCAGCATTGATCGCCTGCTCGATACCCCAAATTTGCCACAGTGTTTCCCGGCCACGCCGGGTGGGGCTGGCGTCTTCGATGTCATCGTGGATGAGCGAGAAGTTGTGCAGCAATTCGACGGCGGCGGCGGCGGGCACGGCCTGTTGCCAGTCGCCGCCGGCGGCCTGGCAGACCAACAGCAGCAGCACCGGGCGAATTTGTTTACCGGCGTTAACATCGGCCGGGGCCAATTCCCGGTCGCGCCAGCCCATGTGGTAATGCATCATACCGTAATAGAGGTCGGGAGTACGGCCGTTGGCCAATAGCACCGCCTTCATCTCTTCATTGAGAGCGGCGCGCATTTCAGTGCTTAACGTTTCCAGTTCTTTCATTTACAAAATATCCTGATTGTCAAACTAAAAGTGTGTGTGGAGTGGAGTTTGAGCCAGGGCCGGTAGATCAATCGCCCCAGAACAAAACATGGCCACGCGCAGTTCGGCCGTGATCGTTTCGGCCATTTCCATGACGCCGTCTACACCCCCTTTGTCAGCAGCGCGTAGGAAATCACCGGCAAAACCAACCAAGTTTGCACCCAGAGCAATGCACTTGGCGACATCAATGCCGTTGCGGATGCCGCCGCTGGCGAAGACAGGCAGGTGGGGGGCGGCGCGGCGGCATTGTTGGATGGACACGGCCGTTGGAATCCCCCAATCTATAAACGCGCCAGCTACCCGCGCATGGCGGGCCGTAGGGGCGCGGTACATCTCTACCTGGCTCCAACTGGTGCCACCGGCCCCGGCCACGTCAATGGCCGCTACACCGGCTTCGGCCAATCGGCGGGCTGTTTCCTCGGCAAAACCCCAGCCAACCTCTTTGGCAATAACGGGCACAGGCAACTTTTTGCAGATGGCTTCAATTTTGGGGAGCAAATTGGCGAAGTTGCCGTCACCTTCGGGCTGGACGGCTTCTTGCAGAGCGTTGAAGTGCAGGATGAGGGCATCGGCCTGAATCATCTCCACCAGCAGCAGGCACTCATCTAGCCCATAGCCATAATTGAGCTGGACTGCACCCAGGTTGGCGAAAAGCAAAATGTCGGGGGCGACGTCGCGTACCTGGTAGGTGTCGGCCAGCAATTCGTCTTCGATGGCGGCGCGCATGGAGCCGAGTCCCATGGCAATGCCGGCTGCCTGTGCGCCTGCGGCCAGAGTACGGTTAATTGTGCGGGCTTCGGCCGTGCCGCCGGTCATGGAAGAGATGAGCAGGGGGGTTTTGAGTGTTTTGCCGAAGAGGGTGGTGGTGGTATTCACGTCGGCCAGGTCAATTTCGGGAAGGGCCTGGTGCATGAAGAAGTATTTTTCCAGGCCGGTAGTCACTTTTTTGAAGGCCACATCTTCTTCCAGATTGATGCGAATGTGGTCGGCTTTGCGCCGTTCGGTAAGGTCGGGGTTGGGGGCAGCGGTCATAGGGTTCTCCGTCAGTAAAAATTAGCCGGGGAAGTATACCTGACCACTTAAGGTAACACCACAATGTCATAGGGCAGGGTGGGCACAATTTCTCGGTTGCTGCGGAATTCTTGGACGACGCCGGTCACGCGCACTCGTGTGCCGGGTGTGCCCAACGCTGTATTGTTTTGAACGCGATCCAGAATGTTATGCCACACAAAGACTAAAATTTCGCCCGTGTCATCGGTGACAAACAGTTTTGCGCCGGAGTTGGTGCCTTCAATCCGACTAATCTGGCCGGTGACTGTTACCCGTTGGCCCATATGGTTTCCTAAGTCGCCTATGTTGGCGGTCGGGGCGGTGGTGGCGGCAACGGCCGTGACCCGCACATCTCCGCCAAAATCGGGCACAATTTGTAATTCGCCTTCAAACTCGCCAACTTCGCCGGTGGCCCGGACGGTGGCACCCAGGTTCAGGTCGGGCGCGGCCCAGCTTTCATCATAAACATCGTGCCACATGAGCAATATCACCTGCCCACTGCCATCATCCAGTGTAAATCTGAAGCCGTGTGAAAAGCTGGCGACATCTACCACTGTACCTGTTACCGATACTTCTTGACCGATGGCACTGCCCAAATTACCAATGGGCAGTTGGGGGGTGGTTGGTGTGGGTGTATTCGTTGGCGGGGCGGTGGTAGAGGTAGCGGTGGGAGGTGTGGTGACGGTTGGGGAGGGGGTGAGACTGGCAGTGGCACTGGGCGTCTGGCTGGGTTGGGGGGTGGTAGTGGGGTTGGGCACGGCCGTATCTACAATGGTCGGCGTTGGTTGTGTGGAAACTGGAGAAGTGGCGGGGGTGGTGGGGGTGGGTAGGGGCACGGCCGTGTCCGTTGCTGTTGCTGGTTGGGCAACGGTGACGGTTGTTAGCTGCTCCGGCGTGGCACAGGCAGCCAATAAGAGAAGAACCACTACCCACACTGTAGAAAAAAGTGGATGGTGGCACGGGTATCTGTACCAATTCAGAAAACAATGAGTATTTCTTTTCACTACCTGTGCCCGGTTGCTACTGTCTGACCCACCTTGACAAGACGACGGCCATTATATCTGGCGCGTGCGGGGCGTCAAACAGGTTTCAAAACGGGGTGGTTAGCCAACGTGTAAGTTGCGCGTGGTATACGATTCCGGGTCGAACGGCTACGGCCGTTCGCCACTCACTTTTACCCACGTTACAATACCAAAACGATTTTGAAATTGGAGGCAATGATGCGTGTTTTAATTACAGGAGCGGCAGGTTTCCTGGGTTCTCATCTGTCTGACCGCTTTGTGGCGGAAGGCCATGAAGTCATTGGCATGGATAACCTGATCACCGGCAATATGGACAATATCGCCCATTTGATGGGGCATGAACGGTTTCGTTTTGTGAAGCAGGATGTGAGCAATTACATCTATGTGCCGGGGCCGTTGGATGCGGTGCTGCATTTTGCCTCACCGGCCAGCCCAAATGATTATCTGGAGCATCCCATTCCCACGTTAAAGGTGGGTTCATTGGGTACACACAATACGTTGGGGCTGGCAAAGGCTAAGGGAGCGCGTTACCTGTTGGCTTCTACTTCTGAGGTGTATGGTGACCCGCAAATTAACCCGCAGCCAGAGACGTATTGGGGGCACGTAAACCCTATTGGCCCACGCGGTGTGTATGACGAAGCCAAACGGTTTGCCGAAGCGATGACGCTGGCTTACCAGCGGTATCATGGGCTGGAGACACGCATTGTGCGGATTTTCAACACCTATGGGCCACGCATGAGATTACACGACGGCCGTGTTGTCCCCAACTTCATCTATCAGGCACTCACCAACCAGCCAATAACAGTGTATGGTGATGGCAGCCGTACCCGCTCCTTCCAGTATTACAGCGATTTGGTAGAAGGCATTTACCGACTGTTGAATTCGGATGAAAAGTTGCCGGTGAACATTGGCAATCCGGCAGAGATGACGATTTTGCAGTTTGCCGAAGCGGTTAAAGAAATATCGCGTAGTGATTCAGAGATTGTCTTCATTCACCCCAAAGATGACCGTATTACGGACGACCCCAAAGTGCGCCGCCCGGACATTAACAAAGCGCGACAGGTGTTGGGCTGGGAACCAAAGGTAAATCTGACCGATGGGCTGACGGAAACGATTGCCTATTTTAGAGGGCGGGTTTGAACTTTTTTAACGCGGAGACGCTGAGGCACAGAGAGGTTGACGGCCGTGTGGGATTTATCCTGCTGGCTGTTTTGGTTGGGCTGTTAGCCGTCTCGTTGCCATTGACATGGGCGGTAGGGGTAATGGGGGGTACGGCCGTTGCTTTACTCACCGTCATCAACCCCCTGGTCGGTCTATTTGTGGCTTTGGCGGTGGGGCCGTGGGGGGCGCTGGAAAACATTCAGCTTGGCCCGTCTCTACTGGACAGCGGCCAACTTGTGCTACTCTTCACTTTGGCAGTCTGGTTGGGGCGCGGACTGGCTTATCGCCGTCTTTTCATCCCCCGCACCTTTTTGAATGTGCCGCTGGCGCTGTTTATCTTTGCCTCCGCACTTTCCTTGCTTCATGCTCCTTCTTTTTCTTATGGTTTCAGAGAGTTGATCAAGTGGGTGGAGATCACGGCCGTGATGCTGCTGGTTGTTGATCTATCCGTGACCCGTAAGCCGTATTCCGTAAACCGATTACGGATGACCGATTACCGATTACGCTTTACGTTTTACGTCCTCACCGTCCTTCTCCTCGCCGGTTTAAGTCAGGCGCTCATTGGCATCTGGCAATTTGGCCTGCGGGGGGATGGGCCGGAGCATTTTCTGGTGCTTGGCCGCTTTTACCGGGCCTATGGCACGTTTGAACAACCCAACCCCTACGGCGGTTACATGAATCTGACGGCACTGCTGGCTATGGGGGCGTTTTTAGGATTGATAGCTGCTATTTGGCGGCAGGTAGCAAGTGGCAGGTGGCAGGTGGCAAGTGAACACCCTCTCACCTCATCACCCCTTCACCTTGTCACCCTGTCACTCTTCACCGGCGTCACGGCCGTACTCTGCACGCTGGCCGTTCTCTTTTCCTGGAGCCGGGGGGCGTGGTTGAGCCTGGCGGTGGGCGGGGCAGTGATGGTGATTTTCTGGCCGAAAAAGTTGTGGCAGGGTGTCACATTATTGCTGTTGGCGGGTTTACTATTCTGGGGTGGGGTGCGGATTGGCGTGGTACCCGCTTCAATCACGGAGCGCATCACCAGTTTTAGCGAAGATTTACGTTTTGGTGATGTGCGCGGCGTGGATATTAACGATGCTAATTATGCGGTTTTAGAGCGGCTGGCCCATTGGCAGGCGGCGTTGGATATGGCACGAGACAATATCTGGTTGGGTGTTGGTTTTGGCAATTATGAGCCGGTTTATGCCGAATATGCGCTGATTAACTGGCCGTACCCGTTGGGCCATGCGCATAACTATTATCTGAACACCCTGGCGGAAACAGGGGTGTTGGGGCTGCTGGCATATGGTGTGTTGTGGACGGCCGTATTCTTCCAGACCATCCGCCAGTTACGTCAGCTCGATTGGCCGTTGCGGGGGATGGCACTGGGGTTATTGGGGGCGTGGACGGCCGTGACGATACATCATTTAGTAGATAAACTATACGTCAATAATGTCTACGTTCACCTCGGCGTCATGTTTGGGCTGCTGCAATTGCTGGAATGTGAGCGTAAAACAAGCAGCACCAAAGAGGGATTGAAGGAGATGCCCATTATCCGCTAAAATGCGGCGGTTTCACAGGCGAGACTCGTCCTGTTTTCTAAATTTAAAGGATTGGGAGATTGTTTTTTTATGGTAGCGATATTTGCAAATGCAGCCGGGCGCTTTGGCGTCAACACCAAAGAAGCAGAACGGTTCATCAAATTTCTGGTTGTGGGCGCCATTGGTTTTGTCGTAGATTTTGGTATTTATAATTTGTTGTTAGGCCCATTTGATGCACTGGTTTCGCCGGGAACATCCTTTGATGAATTTTTGCTTTCGCTCGGTTTAAGCCAGGAGTGGATACAAGGGACAGTGCCCGCCTTGTTTGCCGGCGCTATTTCCTTCGTCTGCGCCATTTGCAGCAACTTTACCTGGAATCGCTACTGGACATACCCCGATTCGCGCTCCAAGCCCATTGTGCGCCAATTCGCCCAATTTTTCCTGGTCAGCCTGACCGGCATTGTCCTCCGGCTGCCCATCCTGGCCCTGACCCATTTGCCCTTCACCCGATTGGCCACCGAACTGTTTAGCAGTCTCGGCCCCGATATTGCCCAACGTATTGGTGATAATCTGGCTCTGGCGCTATCTGTGCTGGTCATTTTGTTCTGGAACTTCTTTGTGAATCGCTATTGGACATATGGCGATGTGGATAAATAACGAGTGCGAATTGGCATTGATGTCACCGCAGCCATTACCCAGGGTGGGGGGATTGGTCGGTACACGCGGGAGTTGATTTTTGCCCTCACGGCCGTAGACCCACACAACGAATTTCACTTCTTTTCTGCCAGAAGTACGGCTTCGTCCCCTGTTCCCAATCCCATTCCCCAGGCTAAAAATGTACAATTGTATACCGCACCATTCGATGAGCGCTGGCTTTACCGCCTGTGGTACCGTCTGCGGTTGCCATTGCCGGTGCAGTGGTTCACCGGAAAGCTCGATCTGTTTCATTCGCCGGATTTTGTGCTGCCGCCGGTGTACGGCCGTATCCCCACCCTGCTCACCGTGCATGACCTCTCCTTCGTCCATTACCCGGAAACGTTTCCCGAACGGCTGGTAAGTTATCTGAACCGGGTTGTACCCTGGTCGGTTGGCCGGGCCACGCACATCCTGGCCGATTCACAGGCGACCAAAGATGACCTGACGGCCGTGTGGCAGGCAGCGCCCGAAAAAGTGACCGTTCTGTACAGTGGCGTTCACGCTCGTTTCCAGCCGGTGACAGAGGGGGCAAAGCTGACGGCCGTGCGCCAGCGTTACCAACTCGGCAGCGCCCCTTACATCCTGGCGGTGGGCACCGTACAGCCACGCAAAAATTACCAGATGCTCATCCGCGCCTTCCAGCCCATTGCCCAGACGCACCCCCACAATCTTGTTATTACCGGCGGCAAAGGCTGGCTGATGGACGAGATGCTGGCGGAGGTGGCGCGGCAAGGCTTGCACGGCCGTGTCCATTTCCCCGGTTTTGTTGCCGATGACGATTTACCGACACTATACAGCGGCGCGGCCCTGTTTGTTTTCCCCAGCCTGTATGAAGGCTTTGGCCTGCCGCTGTTGGAAGCGATGGGCTGCGGCGTCCCCGTCATTGCCTCAAACGCCTCCTCCCTGCCGGAAGTGGCGGGGGAAGCGGCCATCCAACTTTCGCCACATGATCAGAATGCCTGGACGACGGCCGCGTACACTCTCCTGAGCAATCCGCAGGAACGCACCCGCCTGGTAGCTGCCGGTTTCCGCCAGGCGCGCCGCTTCACCTGGGAACAATCTGCCCACCAGTTGCGCCAGCTTTACGAGCAATTGACCCTTGCCCATTGACCATTGTTGGTACTTTTCTCCTATCAGGCTGGCTACATTTTCCCGCCCGTTGGGGGCATAATAGCTGAGAATTTTTTTCATGTTGTAGTAACTCAATTTGATACCTGCCACAGCCATGTAAAGCCTGCCGTTTGTGGTGAGCCATCTGGTTTTAAGCAGACAGGAGCGCAATTATGCCTTACACTGTTGGTCATCCTGTGCAAAGCCCTGCTGATTTTTACGGCCGTCAGCGCCAGATCGCCCAACTTTTTGAAATTATCGGCAGCGCCCACCCCCAATCCGCTAACATTATTGGCTTGCCCAGTGCTGGCAAGACCTCTTTCTTGCGCCAGATTGCCCACCCATCCATCATGGTGCGCCATGTGCGGCACCCGGAACGAATGGTCATGGTCTATGTAGATATGACTTCCTGCAAGACACCGGGCCTTTTCTACTATCGCCTATTGACACAGCTTAAAATGAGTCTGGGGCAGGTGAATACCGGGTTCTTGTGGAAAGAATCACCACCAGATCAGACCAGCATTTACGATGTGGAAGCCTACTTGTGCCATTATCCTTTGCATCGCATTGTACTGTTGCTGGATGATTTTGATGCGCTTAATACCAATGTGTTTGATCGTCATTTTTTGACAGAATTACGCGCCATGACCAGTGTCAGCGATTACGATCTGGTGTGTGTGACAACTTCTCTTTCTGATTTGCATCAGTTGGGCAGCCGGATGGGGCTACCGTCCACATCTCCGTTTTTCAACATTTTTTTCCCGACGCCTATTTATTTAGCGGAATTGGAAACGGCCGTTATTGTGCCCCTTATCACAGAACCAGCTCTGCAAATGGGGATGCCACTCAGCGCCGCCGATATGGTCCAAATTCAACAGTTGGCCGGGACGCTGCCCTATCTGCTGCAATTAACAGCCGCCCGTTGGCTTTACCACAAAAAGTTAGATGGAATGCCGGTTGCCACTGTGGTACAGACGCAACTAATGGCCGAACTATCCCCGTGTTTTAACCAATGGTGGTCACGGCTAGATGCCTGCCAGCGCCAGATACTCACCGAACTGGCGACCAATTCCATTGAGAAACACACCTCATTCGCTCAGTTTACGCGCGCCGAAGCAGAAAGGCGACTACGACAGTGGGGTCTGTTAGTAGACCGGGGACGGCATACGGCCGTCAATGGTGATCTGTTTACTGCCTGGATTCAACAGCACACGGCCGTACCATTAGAAGAAATAGTGAAAGTGATGGATGATACGGCCGTAGCCCCTGTCTTTTCCATTAGATAGCCTTAATACCCTCAGTCACTTACCCATCTCTGCTCATAAGTTGCTCCCCCGTACACGCTTTACTATAATGCTGCTTGCGTAGCCTGGATTTTAAGCCAGCTATTACCGCCAAACAACCTGAATGCTGGCTATTGCAAGTTGTAGTGATATGAGAGGAGAAATGATTCCAATTTACCGATCAGATGGCGAATGGGTGGCCGTGTATGAAAAAGGAAACGTTTTCAACGTGGATGGGGAATGGATTGGCTTCGTCGTGGGACGTGAAGTGTTTGATACCGGCGGCTCCTATCTTGGTTTTCTCAGTGATGACCAACGTCTGTTGCGCAAGCGCACGCGCCCGATTGACCGGCCCATGATGAAACCACCGCTGCCACCACAACGGATGAAATTACCAACGGCCGTGCCCTTACCTCCCATGTTTCCCGCCCTGCCACACCAGATTATTGATATGTTCGAGGAGTTCCCTGAAAAACTAAGCTACGTTTCAGAAACACGACCCGATATGGATTAGCCGTTCTCCGGTATGCAAGCGAAAAGTCCCGCCGAATCTCGTGTCATTCTCACCCAGGTCATGGGGCCATCCCACGCCAACGTCATGGGCAATGTACATGGCGGTTACATCATGAAAATCTGTGATGAGGCCGGCGGAATGGCAGCTATCAGACATGCTCGCCACCCGGCTGTCACCGTTGCCGTAGATTCCATGCGTTTTCATTCACCGGTACACATCGGCAATTTGATGACGGTGACGGCCGAAGTCAGTTGGGTGGGGCGCACCTCACTGGAAACGCGCGTGGTGGTCACAGCCGAGGATGTGCTGACCGGACAAACGACACACACCAACACTGCCTACTTTGTCTATGTAGCACTGGACGAAAACGGCCGTCCAACCCCTGTTCCCTCTCTTCTCTGTTCCACCAACGAAGAACAGGCTCGTTTCGAGCGTGCCGCCCAACGTCAGGCCTACCGTTTGCAGCAGCACAAACAAGATACCCATGAGTGAACAACCCACTGGCGAACCGCGTTCCAAACTACTAGAGATATTACTCGCCTCGCCGGCCGGACAAGTTACTCGCCTTCCCGCGCCAGATATTGGCGTGGCTGAAGTGGAGCCATTTCCTTTTCTAGCTATTGTCGCCCAGTATGAAATGAAGCTGGCGCTCACCCTCTCTTTAATTAACCCCCTTGTGGGTGGCGTCTTGCTTATTGGCCCACGTGGTACAGCCAAGACAACGGCCGTGCGTGCCCTCACCGACCTGCTGCCAACTGCCAGACGCAGCCTATGCGCTTACGGCTGCACCGAGGAAGATGTGGAACTATATGGCATGGATGGTGTGTGTAAAGATTGCGCTGCCAAATTTGGTTACGGTGATCCGCTCACCATTGCCGACAAGGTGCGGATTTTTGAATTGCCCTTAAACGCCCGCCTGGAAGATGTTGTTGGTGGCATTAACGAACGGCTGGCGCTGGAACAGCAAAAAGTGCGGTTGGAACGGGGACTGCTTGGTCACGCCGACGGGCATATTGTCTACATTGATGAAGTCAATTTGCTGGATGGCACTATCACCGATGCCATGCTAGATGCAGCTGCGCAGGGGCATTACACCGTGCGTCGCGGCCCGCTCAAACTGACATACAAATCGCGTATCACGCTTATTGGCTCTATGAACCCGGAAGAAGGCTGGCTACGTCCCCAATTGATGGATCGCTTTGGGTTACGGGCGATTGTGCGTGGCCTGACGGATACAACCCTGCGCTACCAGGCGTATGAACGCGCTGCTGCTTACAGGCGGCAACCTGATCTTTTTGCCGCCAGTTATGCGGTGGCAACCATCGCTCTGGCCGAGGAAATTCAGCAAGCCCGTGACCGTTTGCCGCAAGTAATGCTGACGGATGAGTCGCGCGCTTTAGGTTTGTCGTTGGTAACAGCTTTGCAAATAGAATCAGGGCGAGCGGAAATTACACTGTTTGAGGCAGCGCGCGCCCACGCGGCGGCCGATGAGCGCACGGCCGTAACTCCCCATGATGTGCGCGCTGTGGCCATGTTGGCCCTCCGCCAGCGCCAGAGCCACGCGCTGGATAAATTCTTCACCGACCAGGCTGCCGAAGATGCCCGACTAACGGCCGTGTGGAGCAAAGGTAATGAGTAATTGGGTGATGGTGCGATTACCCAATTACTCATTTATGCCATTACCCCATGATTGAGATCCGGGTGCGGACGATACTCCTGCTGGGGCTAACGGCCATATTCATTGGTTATCTCATGGTCTGGCTGCCGGGGTCAGGAGCCGGCCTCAGCTTTTTGGGTATTGAGTTGGGCGAGTGGGTCAAGTTCATGGGAGTGGGGGTGGCGCGCAACCTCTTTTATTTGCCGCCGATTACATTGGCGTTGATGCTGGTGACATTAACATTGTTATGGGGAAACGGCCGTTGGCAAAGTTGGGCTATGCGGGGACTGGCGTTGCTCATTAGCTGGCAAGTCTTCCCCGCCATTGAAGACATTACCGGCCCCGTACGCCACGAATATATACCGCGTGTACAGTGGATGGCCCTGGTGTTATTGGCAATAGTAGTCACGGCCGTTTTGTGTTGGGCCGTGAAGATTGAGACCAGACAATGGTTATGCTGGCTATTCCTGATCGTGTTGGGAATTGTGGGTGTTGTGCAACCTACCAGGATTTATTTGCAAATTCAGCCCAATGTGGCGCAATTAGTGGGCATGTCAATTGGTTATGGGTGGGGATTGATCTTAAATGGGGCGGGGCATTTGTTTATTGCCGGGGCCAGTGGGTGGCAACTGGCGCAAATGATACGCGGCGCAGATGGTAAGGCAAAAGCGTAGTGCGCCGGCCCGACTGTCCTGGCGCACTACACAATCAGGCGTTAAACCGCCATGCGATGGTCAATATAATATACCGCTTCGCCGACAGTCGTGATCTTCTGGGCTTCCTCATCGGAAATTTCGCCGCCAAACTCTTCTTCAAAAGCCATAATGAGTTCGACCAAATCTAGCGAGTCAGCTTCCAGGTCTTCGCGGAAACGCGCTTCAGGTACTACCTGTTCTTCGTCTACGCCTAATAAATCCACGATAATAGCGGTTATACGAGTTTGTGTATCACTCATTTACCTGATCTCCTTCAAATTTTGAATTCCACATGTAATGGCGGGGCAATTTTAGAAGCAACCACCAAATTGTCAAGCAGTGCTTAGGGCAACCCTCATACCGATAAACAAAACCCCTGGATGTACAGGGAGTTGCGGAGATAGGAGAGCAACATTTGGTTATTTTTGGAGGGGGATATGATGAGGGTTTACTCTGGAGGGTTGTACTTCAATATGTCAGCCAGATCAACCAGGTGTAATCCTTCCCAAAGATAGATTTGAAGGTTGATACGGCCGTGTGCGTCCACCACCACCCCTTCCGCCCGCAGCAACCGGGCCTGTTCCTGGGTGGCGTGTTCCCGGTGGTGAATGCTGATGTGCCCCTTGTTGTTCACCACTCGCTGCCAGGGCACAGTAGCCGAAGTATACGGCTCACCACTGTCTGGTGCACTCAGGGCGCTAAGTGCGTAGCCCACGGCACGGGCGGCATTGGTGCGGCCTAACATCAGGGCGATACGGCCGTAGCTCGTTACCTTCCCTGGTGGAATCCGTTGCACCACCCGATACACCTGTGAATAAAAGCTGGCTTTTTCCATGCCTGGAATCTTATCCACACTTCCCCGGCGCACCAAATTTTCACGGTTCGTTTACCTCCCCACTCCCCACTTGATGATATAACCAGCCCATATTCTGAATTGAGTTGTGTGTTGTGGGAGCAACTGACTGTTATGAATGAAAGGGAAAAAATCAACTGGTCCGTTCTGGTGGTGGACGATGAACCATTGACCCGCAACCTGTTGCGGCTGATGCTGGAACCGG
>CAYXUZ010000010.1:78047-80803 GCA_964467705.1 uncultured Ardenticatenaceae bacterium
CCTTATCCATTGTCAAGGAAGCCCATCCCGACATCATGATTTTAGATGTGATGATGCCGGCGATGGACGGGCTAACCGTTTGCCGTTTGATCCGTGAAGATGCGGAAGTAGCCGGCATCCCGATTATCATGTTGAGTGGCAAGGTGCATCGGGATGCCGTGCAAGAAGGTTTACAGGCAGGAGCCAACCGTTATCTGGCTAAACCCATGTCCCGCATTGGTCTATTGCAAGAATTACAGGAAGTGCTGGCGGAAACGGCCGTCACCTCCTAACCCAGCCCCAAATCCGCTTCCACATCCACCCAACTGCCTAACCGGTCAATGTGCAAGGTTTCATATAATTCGTATGCCTGCTTTGGCGAACTGAGCTGCGCCAGCAAAACCAGTGCCGCCCGGTAACTGACCAATCCCCCATTAGCCGTTACTCGCCGGTTATCTACCACTACGGGCGCATCAAACTGCACCTGCACCTCTGGAAATTGTGCCTGCAATTGTGCTTCGCCACCAAACCAGGTGGTGGCTCGTTTTCCGGCCAATACGCCCGCCTGCGCCAATAAAAACGCGCCACTGCAATTGCTACCCATCCACTGCGTCGTCATTTCTTGCCGCCGGATAAATTCATTTAGCGCCTCATTTTGCAGCAAATGATCCATCTCATGGGCCCCTGGTACTAATAGCACGTCTAGAGTAATTTCATCGGCAATGGTGGCATCCACGCTCAGGGTAATGCCCTCGGCAGTGGTAATAGTGGGTTGGGGTTCCACGCCAATCAGCAGTACATCCCAGCCGGCAAACCAGTTTTGCTGCCGGGCCATACCGAATAGTTCGGCCGGAGCAATTACCTCGCTGGTTAACACATCGTCAAACACAATAATGCCAATTTTTTTGGTTGTCATCTTTCTATTTCTCCAGGTATGATTGTTGCTAAATCAGACCTGAGCTTAACCGATTGCCCGGTGGGCGTATTGTAAATTTTCGACATTCTGCGCATGGATATGACACAGCACACGGCCGTACACCCCCTTTCCCCCCTACCCCACCTGGGTCTGATATTGGTTTCCCCGTCTCCGGCGCTGGCCCCTTATGTACATAGTTACTGGTTTATCAACCACGCCTGGACACGGCCGTTCCCTCTGGAAGAAAACCTCTATCCCGAAGGTGGCGTGGGTCTCATCTTTAATACAGGCGACCCGGTGCTGGTGGACGGCACGGCCGTGACCGCGCCCGCTTTTTTGGATGCCACCAACAGTTTCAGAACCCGGCTCGGCTTTCAGGGGCAGGTAGCGTTGGCAGGCATTCGCTTCCACCCTGGCGGTGCGTTTCCATTCTTGCCCCTGCCGCTTAAAGAAGTGCAAAATTTGCCGGTGGCTCTGGACCAAATCATGTCCCCCGCTCTGATTTCTTGGGGTGAACGACTGGCCGATTTGCCCACCCTGGCCCAAAAAACAGCCCACCTGGAGGCTATATTACATCGCTGGTACCGTCCCCAACGTGAACTGCTGCCGGACGTTCACACTGCCCTGACCGCCATTCGGCAGACAAAAGGGCAGATCGACCTACACGCATTGGCTGAGGCCAGCTTCATTAGCCAGCGACAGTTGGAGCGTTATTTCCAGGTACAGGTTGGGCTGTCCGCCAAAACCTATGCCCGGTTGGTGCGAGTGCAAACAGCCCGCGCCCGATTGAGACAGGCGCAGCCAACTGCTCATCTTAGTCAAGACCTGGGTTTTTACGATCAGTCCCACTTCATTCGTGATTTTCAGGCGATCATGGGGCTGACGCCGCAACAATACCGGCAAAACCGGGCGCTGCGCCAGCAAAAATGGCAGTCGGCAGAAGTCACCCAGAAGGACAGCACATGAATTGGTGGTATTCTATGAACCGGCGCATTGCCTCCAGCGGCCCAGGGGCCAAATTGTTCTCGCATATTGCCCACCATTTGGATGGCCCCAGTTTGCGCTGGAGCAACGGCCGTTTTGCTCCCGGCGCATTCCTCACCGGCGTACCGCTCCTTATACTCACAACCATCGGCGCTAAAAGCGGCGAGCCTCGCTCCGTTCCTCTATTGGGCACACCGGATGATGACAACATCATCCTCATCGCCTCCAACTGGGGTGGCAAAAAACATCCGGCCTGGTATCATAACCTCAAAGCCAACCCACAGGTGCAGGTAGCTTGTAAGGGGCAAACCCAAACCTTCATTGCCCAGGAAGTGACCGGCCCGGCATACGGCCGTTGCTGGCAGCAAGCCATCGCCATTTATCCGGGTTATGAACTGTACAAGTCGCGGACTGACGGCCGTGCCATCCCCATCATTCTCCTCACGCCACAAACTTAACCTGGAGCCCGGTCTATTTTATGCGGCTAACCAGATATTCTGACAACTGGCGCATTTTTCGCCACCATTTGTCATTGAACAAAGACACGTCAATACATACAATTAGCATTGTTGCGCCTGGGTTGGGAACGACTTTTAGATTTTCAATTCCGTGCCAACCGTAACCAATTAAAGGGGAAAGAAATGAAAACCTTATTCAAACACTATAAAGTGTTACTTATTCTGTTTATGCTTTTAGCAGCAGCAATTAACTTGGCTGCCTGTGGTAATGAAACGCCGACGACACCTGTTGCCGAAGTAGCCGAAGAAGAGCCATCTGCCACGCCCGTACCACCGACAGATACCCCAGAACCCACGAACACACCGTTGCCCACCGACACACCAGCGCCCACGGCAACCCCCACCGATACCTCCACACC
>CAYXUZ010000011.1:0-65797 GCA_964467705.1 uncultured Ardenticatenaceae bacterium
GCCGTGCTGTTTTGTGTGGTGGTGGTGTGGGGTACGGCCGTTACTCCCTCACCTGTTCACCTCATTGTGGAAGGGGTACGGCCGTACCGCCTTCTGACGGCCGTGCTGTTTTGTGGGGTGGTAGTGTGGGTGGACGGCCGTTACCCCCTCACCTGTTCACCCCATTGTGGAAGGGGTACGGCCGTTGTTTCATTGTGACAATTACCTTATACTCCCCCGAAAGCTTTTATTACGAGGATTACCCATGTTGCTCCTATCAAATCCCCCCAAATTGGTCTATGATGAAACGGGCCATTTAATCGAGGTCATTCTTTCGGCAAAAGATTATCGTGTCTATCTGCAAACCGTTGCCACTGAATCGGATTGGGCATCTTTACCAGATTACATTCAAGATGCCATTGACCAACTGTTGATTGATGAGGTGCGCCACGAAAAGTCAACGGTTGTGGACTTTGAGGCTGTTGTCAGCGGCCAAACAAATGGGGCATGACGCATCGTATTGTGCTGACGGCAACGGCCGTTAAGGAACGAGAACGACTGAACGACACTGTGCGTGAGCGTATTGATCGGGCTGTGCGCAGTTTGGCTGAGACCCCGCGACCATCAGGTGTGAAGAAGCTGGCAGGTAGCCAACGAGATTGGCGGATTCGTGTTGGTGATTATCGCGTTTTATACGAGGTTGATGACCAGCAAGAAGTGGTTACCATTTGGCGTATTGCCCATCGCCGCCAGGTCTACCGCTAAGCCAACTTTCACGCACAAAACCACCATCCACCTTATCGCCGAAGGGGCACGGCCGTGACGTGGTGAAAAAGCAGGTTCCGGTGGGCAAAGGTGGGGCGGCGCGGTGGGGACACCGCCGCAGCCACCACCACCGCAATCAGAAGACCGCGCCGCAGCAGCATGGGGGTGAGGGAGTGAAGGAGTGCAAATATTTACCGTAATCCCGTTAAGCTGCGGGCAATGACCATACGCTGGATTTCGCTGGTGCCTTCGTAGATTTCAGTAATTTTGGCGTCGCGATAGTACCGTTCCAGGGGCATCTCTTTGCTGTAACCCATACCGCCATGAATCTGAATCGCTTCTTTGGCGCAGAAGTTGGCCGTTTCGCTGGCAAACAGTTTAGCCATGCTGCTTTCCAGGGAGTACCGTTTGCCGGTGACGGCCGCTTCCTTTTTGGCCAGACATGCCTGGTAAATGAGCAAACGGCTGGCCTCGACGCGCGTTTTCATATCCGCCAGTTTTTGCTGGATCATTTGAAACTGGCCGATCTTCTGCCCAAACGCTTCCCGTTCTTGCGCATAGGCAATAGAGGCTTCCAACGCAGCTTCGGCAATACCCTGCGCCTGGGAGGCGATACCAATGCGCCCGGCGTCCAGTACCGTCATGGCAATTTTGAACCCTTCGCCTTCCTGTCCCAGCCGATTTTCTACCGGGCAGTGGTAGTTGTCGAAGATGATTTCACTGGTGGCGCTGGCGCGGATGCCCATTTTGGGTTCCGTTTTGCCCCGTTCAAAACCGGGCTGGTCAGTCTCAATGAGGAAGGCGGTGATGCCGCTGGCTCCCTTTTCGGGGTGGGTGGGGGCGAACAACACAATGATATCGGCATAGGGGGCGGATGTGACCCAGGATTTACGGCCGTTGATCACATAATGTGTCCCGGCTTCATTCAACACGGCGCGGCTTTTCATGTTGCCCGCATCGCTGCCGCTCATCGGCTCCGTCAGGCTGTAGGCGCCAATCTTTTCGCCACTGGTCACGGGCACAAGATACTTTTGCCGTTGGGCTTCCGTGCCATACTTCATAATGCCGTGACAGTAGAGCGAGTTATTCACCGACATGATGGTGCCATGACTGGCGTCGGCTTTGCAGATTTCGATGAGGGCCAGGGCATAGGCCAGCGTGTCCATGCCGATCCCGCCATACTGCTCCGGCACTTCAATGCCCATAAAACCTAACTGCCCCATTTTGCGCACTGTCTCAATGGGAAATTCGCCCGTTTCGTCGTGATGGGCGGCGATGGGGGCAATTTCCTGCTGGGCAAAGCGGCGTGCTTCTAGCTGAATCATGCGATGTTCTTCAGTGATAAAGTCAAACATAGTGGGAACCTCCGTGGTTAGTAATAGTGAACAGTGAGCGGTAGGCAGTGAGCAGTAGATCGTTCACCGCTCACTGCCCCCTACTAACTGCTCACTGATAACAGTCATCATAAACTTCTCAAAATCCTGTGGTGTTAACTCAAAGCCTTCCAGCCAGCGGCGTTGTTCGGCCAGCCATTGTTTGCCGTCTTTCCCGGCCAACACATCGGCGGGGATTTTTTCGGGACGACTGGGCATGGAGAGGTAGCGGCTGCGGACGTCGGTGGCGTAAACGTCGGCGGGGTAGATTTCATGGAAGTGGACACGGCCGTGTTGCGCAATCATCCCCTCTGCTTTTTGGGGAGCGACATAGGTGTAAACAATGACCCGATTTTCCCCTTCCTGCACCTGCATTGCCAGACAAACCCACTTTTCAGGCACACGCCGTTCACGCCCGCCCCGTTTGTACCCTTTAAGGATGAAGCGCCAGTACAATTGATTCATGTTGCCGTTCCAACTGAGGCTGTAGGTGGGCGAATCCATGTCTTGTACCTGGATGCCTTTTTCATCCAGTGTCAGCACCCGGCCGCTGTGCCAGACGCGCTTGAGACCGTGTTCGATGGCCCAAACAGCCGCCAACGCCAATATCAGGGAACCAGAACAAGCGATGATAAATGTGAAATCTACGAGACGACGAGGGGCCACTGCCGGCCATGCGGTATTGAAAAAGATAAAAAAGACGATGATAAACACGAATAAAAGCAGCAGTACGGCCGTGCGCACGCCACTATGTTCTTGATCTGCATGAAGCACAATGCCAGAGGAAGAAGTAGGTGCCATGACCCTATTTGTAATCTGCTATGGCAATTCTGGCAACATTCTTGTCTGGTACGGCCGGATACGCAGGGCTATAATGCTCGCAATCCATTCACGGATTAGGGAGAATGATGTGTTAAACCCCGAGCGGCTGCGCTATGAGGCGGCCATCAATGACTTTAAGCGGGCGCGCAAAAAGGCGGCTTTTCAGCAGATGATGGCCCGTTTGCGCGGCCAATCGGCCGATTTGTTGGCCTATGAAGATGTGTGTCACCATGTAAAAGCGGCTGATGCCGTCAAACAAGGTGTGCAGGAAATTCCCCTGGATGCTATTGTGGGCAGTGTGGGGCGGTATAAGGATTTTACCCGCGATTTTCTGCCCAAACATGATAGTGATATTGAACGGTGGGCGAGGGTGCGCACGGCCGTGATGGACATGGCCGGTATGCCCCCTATTGACGTGTACAAAGTGGGTGAAGTGTATTTTGTGATTGATGGTAACCACCGTGTTTCTGTGGCCCGCGAGATGGGCGCCAAAACCATCACCGCCCATATAACCGAGGTGAAGATTCGCGTGCCGCTGCTGCCGGATGATGACCCCAACGAAATTATTTGCAAGGCGCGATATGCTGAATTTCTGGAGCAGACGAATCTCAATGAATTGCGGCCAGAAGCTAACCTGTATATGACTTTTTGCGGTCATTACCGTGCGCTGCTGGCGCAAATTGATGTGTGTCGGGAACAGAAAGAGCCGATTATGGGCCGCGAATTAAGCCATGCAGAAGCCGTGTGCCGCTGGTATGACGAAGTTTACCTGCCGGTCATTCGCATCATACGTGAACAAGGCATCTTGCGGTATTTTCCCGAACGCACAGAAGCCGACCTCTATGTGCTGCTTTCGGAACGGCGTGAACAGTTGGAAAGTTCTTTGGGGTGGGAAATCCAATTGGATAAAGCCGCCTCTACTCTGGCCGTTTCCGACCAGAGGCGGGGGTTGGGGCGGTTGTGGCAGGCTTTGACGCCGCCGGAATTAGCCGATGGCCCGGAGCCGGGTACGTGGCGCAAGTTCCAGATTAGCCGCCAGACGAACCGGCTTTTTGTTGATTATCTGGTGGCGCTTAGTGGGCGTGAGGCAAACTGGCCGATGCTGGCGCAGGTGATTCGCCTGGCACAGCGGGAATCGGATAGGCTTTTAGGGTTGCATGTGGTCTCGGATGCGGCAAAGGCCAATAACAAGCGTGTGTCTGCCATTGCGGAACGATTTCAACAGATGTGTGTGGAAGGGGGCGTGGTTGGAGAGTTTGCTGTGGAGGTGGGTGATGTAGTGGAGATCATCACTAAACGCTCGGTGTGGGCGGATCTGGTGGTTTTGGGGCTGGAAAACAGGCCGGGTAAAGGTGGGCAAGGTGCGGTACGGCCGTCTGCCCGCCTGGGCAATCGGACTATGCAAATGATTCAACGCTCACCACGCCCTATTCTGGCAATTCCTACGGATGCCGTCTGTGATCTGGATCGGGTGTTGCTGGCTTATGATGGCAGCCCCAAAGCAGATGAAGCGCTGTTTGTGGCTACGTATCTCAAATTACGGTGGCCGCTGGAACTGGTGGTGGTAACAGTGGAGACGGAGTATACGACGACGGTCGCTTTAGAACAGACGAAGGAGTACCTGGCCGACTACGGAATTGACGATGCCGTTTTTGTTTTGCGGCAGAAGCCCATAGCCAAAGCTGTGTTGGACACGGCCGTTGCTCACCAAAGCAACTTCCTCATCATGGGTGGATTTGGCTTCCGCCCCGTCAAACACCTTGTATTAGGCAGTACAGTAGATGACATTTTGCGTCATTTTCCACACCCGATTTTGATTTGTCGTTAGTCAGGGACTATGTGGGCGCCCACACCTTTTCCCCATTCAAAATACGCTGAATGTGTTCGCCAAAAAGAGGCCCGTTAATGGGCTTCCCTAAAAAGCCATTGAAACCAGCTTCACGGGCGTGTGCCACATCTTCACGCATCACATTAGCGGTAACTGCTACTACGGGTATGGCTGCCAACGCTTCATCCTGGCGCATTTCTGCCAGAATGGCGTAGCCATCTTTTCCCGGAAGTTGCAAATCCAGCAAAACTAGGTCTACACCACGGGGCAATAACGAGCGCAAAAAAGGGAGAGGGTCTTCCGGCAGCATGAAGATATTGTCACCTGCTACCCCTTCTACTTGCAGCAGTTTGCGCGTAACCATGCGGTTGTTTTCATCATCTTCAACTATCAAAACTCGGACATCAGCCAGCGATGGTTTATTCATAAGGCTGTAGTATAACGATGCAGCTAAAAATGTGTAGCGCCCTGTGATTATTCATGTTACGAAGCCGGATGTGAGTAACAGTTGAAGTGAGACGATATTTTGATAAGCTAGTGTCAGATTGCGCAAAAAGGTATCAACTATTCTTATGATTACACCAGCGGGAAAAGAGTGCCGTTTTTACTATCAAGATTTTCATCGAGGACATTCCTTGCAGGAGTGCCGCCTGGCGCAGGCGAACCCAAAGTCGAAAGCGTGGAAGCCCGGTGATTGCCAGCAATGCCCGGCGCCGGAGATTTTGCTGGCGAACAGTAGCCCTAACCTGGTATTAGAGGGGGCGATCAAAGAAAGTTTTATGGGCATAAATCGGCGCATGGAAGTGAGCGCGTTTTGCAGTAAACATCTGGTGGATGTGCCGGAACCGCAGGTGGGCTGCAAGCAGTGTGCATTGGAAAAGCCGGGCTTGCGTGAGTTATTTGGCGAGGGGTAACCTGAACGAAAGCCAATCAATAGTAGGAGATAACAAAGTTCATGTTGAAGGCTATTTTGTTTGATCTGGATGATACGCTATTGGGCAATCATGTAGATACGTTTGTCCCCCGATATTTCAAGTTGCTGGGGGCATATGCCGCTGAACTACTGCCTGCCGAACAACTCATTCAGGCGTTGCTGACGTGTACGGAATTGACTATTCAAAATGTGGATGGTACCAGGAGTAATTATGACGTTTTTTGGGAGGCCTTTACGGCGCGAACGGGATTGAATACGGCCGTTGCCGAACCCTTTTTTGCTCGTTTTTATGAAGAGGTATTTCCACAATTGCAGGTGGTGACAACGGTACGGTCGTCGGCTCGCCCTCTGGTGCAGCAATGTCTGAACGCCGGGTTAAAGGTAGTCGTTGCCACCAACCCCTTGTTTCCGCGGGTAGCCATTGAACAGCGTTTGGCCTGGGCCGGCGTACCCCCGTCTGAATTTGATTTTGCCTTGATAACAACAATGGAAAATATGCACATGACCAAACCGCACCGTGCCTATTATGCTGAAATTGTGCGGCGAATCGGCTGTGAACCTTCGCAAGCCTTGATGGTGGGGGATAGTTGGAATAATGACATAGCGCCCGCGGCGGCGCTTGGGATACACACATTTTGGACACCGCCCGCGGAAGACCTGGCTCCTGATCCGGCACTGTTATCGGGATGGGGTTCCCTTGATGATTTGCGGGTGCGTCTGCAAGGTGGGTGGTTGTTAACGTAGCCTACGGCCTAAGTGGGCAACCTCCTGCCGTAATCTGGCAATAGCAGCGGCGCTTTGCTGGTCATTAAATAGTTGATGATGGTGTTTTTTGTATGCCAGTTCGCTGCACCGGTGAAAAAAATGGGCTGCCTGCCGGTTGGCCTGCCACCCTTTGGTTAATAACATTTCCAGACTGAAGAATAGTCGCTGATGACCAGAACAAGCCAGCCGATATTGGCTGACCGTCAATGTGTTTTGGGCGATTTCTGACGCCAGATAACGCTTGATCCAGTTTCTTTCCTGGATGAGCGCCCAAAGGATGATAACCAGCAGCAGGCAGATGCCCCCCCAATCAAACAGAAAGCTGAAGCAGACCAGGACGTTGTTACTGGCCACAGTGAGATTGTGCATAAAGTGGAGGAACACGGCCGTGCCCCAACCCAATACAGGCGCTATCCATTTCACCACCGTCCGGGGAGAGAGACGGGCGACGGCGATCCCCAGGCCGGTGAAGCTGGAAAAGAGTGCATGGTTCAGACCAAAGATGACGGTACGCAGCACCACGTTGATTCCCCAGGCTGCCGCTCCCCCGCTCCAATACTCATTCATAAAATAATACACGTTTTCCACCATAGCAAACCCTAATCCGACCATTGCGCCGTAAATGATGCCATCAAGTGGGCTGTCAATCTCTTGCCGCCAGAACAGGAAAATGGCTAACAAAACCAGGCCTTTGATGCTTTCTTCCACAACGGGGGCAACAAAAATGGCAACGGCCGTGTCTGCATAGGGCCCATCACGAACCAATACGTACACGGGCAGCCCGATAACCGTGTTAAATAGCAAAGCCAGCAGAACCCCGGGTATGGCCCCCCAAAAAAAAGTGGCTGCCAACAGCCAAAAGGGTTCTTTCTCATAGCGGTCAACCCAATAAACAATACTTACATAAAAGAGGGTAGGAACGATGGCAGCAATGATGGAGACGATGAGCAGGGCTGAATCAGACATGTGGGGGTCACACGATAAGCATGGCGTCGCCAAAAGAAAAAAAGCGATACCGTTCGGTTATGGCGGTGTTGTAGGCTTGCCGTGCCAGTTCTTGTCCGGCGAAAGCGGATACTAGCATGAGCAAACTTGATTGTGGCAGATGAAAGTTAGTGATCATCATATCTATTGCCCGGAAACGATAGCCAGGGTAAATGAAAAGGTCAGTTGCACCTTCAAAGGTCATCACCGGACGCCAGGGACAAAGATCGCCGGTTTCCCCAGAAATGTCCCTCTGGCTGATAGTTTGCAGGCTGTCGGTAATGCCGGCACTGCGGCAGGCGGCTGTTTCCAAAGTGCGCACGGCCGTTGTGCCCACGGCCACAACTTTCCCTCCTGCAAGTTTGGCGTCATTAATCCGCCGGGCTGTTTCTGGTGTCAGGCTGGCCCATTCACTATGGATGGTATGATCAGCTATGCGCCTGGCGTCAACGGGTTTGAAGGTATCTAGTCCCACATGAAGTGTAACAGTCTCTAACAAAACACCTTGATTGCGTATAGCCAGTAAGAGGTCGCCAGTAAAATGCAAACCCGCTGTAGGTGCAGCAGCCGAACCCAGCGGCTGTGCGTAGACTGTCTGGTAACGAGTTGCATCGGTCAATGGATGGTGAATGTAAGGGGGCAGGGGAGTATGTCCGATTTCATCTAAAATATCATCAATGGGCTGACTAAATGTTATTTCACGGCGTGGGCCATCAAATACGGCCGTCACCGTAGCCAAAACTTCTGTTTCTTTGCCATCATGCCCGGTAAGGCGCATGTTTGCGCCTTCACCCAGCCGCTTGCCACCGACTAATGCTTGCCAGCGTGTATCGTCCAGCCTGGAAAGCAGCAGTATCTCCACTTTTCCACCACTCTGCTTACGGCCGTATAACCGCGCTGGCATGACCCGGCTGTTATTCACTACCAGCACATCACCTGGCTGTAAATAATCTTGAATATCGGCAAAACGCCGATGCTCGATACGGCCGTCAGTCCGATTGACTACCATCAAGCGACTGGCATCACGCTGCGGCAACGGCCGTTGCGCAATCAATTCTGGTGGTAGTTCATAATCAAAATCATGAGTAAACATTTTCTTGCCCGTGTTCTGATTATAGCATTATCAGCAAGCTGGTCAGCGTCACTTCCTGGTTGGCGCCAGTTCGATCTGGATGAAGTCGCCAGCCGTCACCTGCAAGCTACGCATCGGCTCCAGGTACCGTTCGGTCGTAGTGATACTGGCGTGGCCCAGCATCTGCTGGATTTGCCGCAAGTCAGCGCCACCCCTCAACGCCAATGCCGCTGCTGTTCGACGTAGATCGTGGGCCGCCAATGCGGCTTCACCTTGTTGGTTCACAAACCCGGCGGCCAAGACATGCTCAGCCACAATGTTGTAGATGGCCTGGGGCGTCAGATAACCATCGGTCTGATAACCACCTTTGGTGCGCACCTGTCCAGCCAGATTTCCATCTTTATTTAGGGCGCGAAAGACACGGCCGTGTCTCACCCCCGACGCCTGCGCCCAGCTATCCAATGCCACTTTCACCCAGGGTGGAATGCCCACTGAACGCACCCGGCTACCCTTGCCCACCAGGTCAATGATGGCCCACCGGCCGTCACGCTGTTGCACCATTGGCCATGACAGCGAGGCAACCTCTGCCCGCCGCAGGCCAGTGCCAAGCATCACCGCCAGAACTGCCTGGTCGCGGACCGCTTTCAACGCCGGAATTTCCTCCCGTTGCCAGCGATAAACTGGCGTATTGATCAGTTTCTCTGCTTCTTCTTTCGTCAGCCAGTTGCCGGCGCGCACCCCTTCCTGCCTCACGCCTTTGACACGCTCCACACCATAAGCCAGGGTGGGAGCTACCAGGCCATTGTCAGCAGCCTCGGCCGCGAGCTTTCGTATAGCTGATAATGCCTGATTGATGCTGCTGCGACTTTTGCCCACGTTCAACATCTCTTCGCGGTAGGCATTGATGGTCGCTTTGCTGAAACCAGGACGGCCGTTGCTATCATACCACTCCAGAAAATCGAGTAGCGCGCGGCTGTAAGCTCGCTTACTGTGCGGACTGTCCACACTTTGCGTCACCAGGTCAATGATGGCGTACCAATCATCTTGGGGAATGAGAACCATACTTTGTGTATCCACGAGAGCCATATTATGTTAATTTAAACTCTTTGTCAATAGCTTTTGTTAAGGATTATTATCATAAGCTATATGTGCGCGATTAGTGTAATTGAGGCACAATGGTGAAATGGTAGATGGGGAACAATCAACACCCGCCGGATGGGAAACCTGGCTGGAGGGAATCATTTCGGTCACGGCGGCTGTAGCCTCAAGCAGTCGGCCTGTTCATGCTGTGTACATTCGGCAAGATGCCCGGCAGCGGCACGACCGTAAGCTGGCGCTGCTGGTAGACACGGCCGTCGCCGCCGAAGTTCCGGTGCAGTGGGTAGACGAGGCTTTCATTAGCCAACATGCCAGCGGTGCTAGCCACGGCGGCGTTCTGGCACGTGTCGGGCCGCGCCGATTTGTCCGTTGTGATGATTTATTGGCAGGTACGGCCGTGCCTTTTGTGGCTATGCTGGACGGCATCGAAGACCCGTTTAACTTTGGTCAGGCGGTGCGGGCACTTCATGCTGCCGGGGCGAATGGGCTGGTGCTGCGGCCACGAAACTGGCTGTCGGCGGCAGGCACAGTAGCGCGGGCCTCAGCGGGGGCGTCGGAATGGCTACCGACGGCCGTGGCCGAAACGGCCGAAGAAGCCGCCACCTTTTTTCGTCAGCAGGGGCTAACTATCGCCTGTGCCAGCCATAATGAGGCGGCCTCTATCTATGAAGCGGATTTGACACGGCCGTTATTCTTGCTCATCGGTGGTGAAAAACGGGGCATTACCCGCTCTTTTTTGCGCCAGGCTGACTTGCGTTTGCAGATACCATACGGCCGTGACAACTTTCAACAATCGTTAGGTACAGCGGCGGCAACGGCCGTGATCAGCTTTGAAATTATGAGGCAGAGGAAACGTGTTTAAGAATTCATGTACTCAGGTGTTGAAGTACACACACCTAAACACATGAACACTCAAACACTTAAACACATGAACAAACCCGAAAAGCATCCCCGCCTGATACGCCTGCTCAATATCCTGATTCCGCTCATGCTTTCCATTCTGGCAGTTTTTGTGACATTGGAAATAGCCTTTCACCTCTTCTACCAGCTCATCCCCCTTGAGGTGTGCGCCGCCGACCCCATCATCGGCACATATTACTGCCAACCCTACTTCGAATACGACAAACCCATCCGCTACGGCTACAAATACATACCCGGCTTCCGGTTGGAAGGCATATGGGACCCGGCTAATCCTTTCCTGGCCAATAGCGAAAACAGCACCGCGCCTACCCCTCGTGATGATGCCTTTCCCTACCTGTTTGAAACAGACGACATGGGTTTCCCCAATAAACCCGGCCCCTGGCAAGACTCCTATGATATTGTGATTGCCGGCGACTCTTTCACTATTCGCACTGCGCCACAAACCTGGATGGAACTCTTGGCCGAACAAACCGACACTGACATTCTAACGTTGGGCGCGCCCAGTTGGAGCACACTCAACGAGGTTGAAGCCACTAAACAATTTGGCCTGGACAAAAACCCGGAGTGGGTACTGCTCATGTTTTTTGAGGGGAACGATCTGGTCAATACCGGTCAATATCTGGAACGGCGCGATAGTGGCCTGGACTGGCGTGAATTTGATATGCAAGGGGTGTCGTTGCGCCGCCGCCTGATAACACCTCACTTTTTTGGTTATCTTTGGGGCAAGTTATTCCCACATGAGGCAGCCGAACCAGCAAAATATCGCTACCCTGTGGCAGCCAGTACCGAAGTTGGGGAGATTGAAACGGTGTTTAAGGAGGTACATTTGTTGCCGCTTAGCGCCGATTATGACACCCTGGCTCATTCAGACGAATTCGCAGCGATGAAAGAGGGATTATTGGAACTTCAGGCATTAACCGCCGCACAAGGAGCGCGGCTGCTGGTGGTCTATATTCCCAGCAAAGAACATGTGTTGTGGTCGCGGGTGTGGGACGAGGCTGATGTGAATAATGTGTTGGAGCGCACGGTCACAGCACGGTTGAGCGAGGGGGATCACGGCCGTCTGCTCTTCGACCCCGTTTACCTGAGTTATGACCAATTCACGGAAAACCAGCGCTCTCAAGAGCAGTTGCTTACCGATTTTACGGCCGAAGCTGGCATTGATTTCCTCAACCTTACCCCCATTTTCTGGCAGAAAAGTATTGAAGCAGGTGAACTATACCATTTCGCCGACCCTCACTGGAACCAGGCCGGTAATCAACTTGCAGCCGATGCCATCGCGGCTTATCTGGAAGAGGCCAGATAGACATTTTACGGCACGCCACACGGCCGTGCCCACCCCGCCAATAGCCAACAAGCCATATCCTGCGCCAGCCATGCCTGCGCATCCACCCACACCCCGTTCACCAACAAATCCCAATGCAGATGATTGCCGGTAGAAAGACCGGTAGTGCCCACTGCGCCGATCACCTGCCCCGGCTGCACCTGCTCACCCGGCGCGGCCAAAACTTCAGACATATGGTAAAAGCCGGTATAAATCCCCAACCCATGATCAATGATGACCGTCCCGCCACGTACATACAGCGGTTCGGCCACAACCACCGTGCCCGCAGCCGGCGCAAACACGGCCGTACCCCCATACGCCGAAAAATCTACCCCCTCATGGTAGCTGCTGAACGGCCCACCATTGTACGAACGGCGCGCCCCAAACGGCGACGAAATTTCCAGGTAATCACTGATGGGTAGCTGGAACGAGGCATCCCATTGCGGTTCAGGACTGTTTTGTTCCCAGATGGCAAACAGGCGCTCCCGCTCCTGGCGAATGGACTCCTGGTCAATTTCGGCCGCCGTACCCGTCAGGGTGATGGATTGGTATTCCCACAAATCCGGGTCTTCAAACTGCCAGGGCTGTGACCAGAGCGGCCCCTGCCCCACCTGGATGGTCAGTTCCGGTTGGCGACGGCCGTAAAAAGCCCCCGTGCCCGTCAATGCCAGCCAACGGCCGTCGGCCGTAAAACTATCCATCGCCGCTCCACCCAACGCCGCCAGCACCGGCTCATCGCCAGCAACTGCCCCGCGCAGCCCCAACGCCTGCCCCGGCTGCGCCACCTGTTGTGACAATTCCAACCCGGTCAGGCCCACCGGCCATTCCCGCGGCGGCGTCTGCCCGCCGGGGGCAAAAAGCGGCGCATACAACAAGGGGCGATAAGGTGATTCCAGCCCATTTTGCAGCGCCAGTTGCCAGGGGGATTGGTTGTGGGACACGGCCGTTGCCAGCACATTCCCATACGGCCGTGTCAACACCCCCATCCGTTCCCCGCCAGAACCGGGAATGGTGACGGCCGTGCCAATCACCGGCTGCCGCTGCCGGTTCAACTGCGGATTCACCGCCTGCAAATCGGCCACCGACACGCCGTACCGATACGCCAATGCCCGCCAGGTATCCCCCACATTCACGGTATGAGTCACATTATTTTCCTGAGCAGCTAACGGCCGTGTTCCCCACGCCACACACCAAACTATCAAACAAACATAGGCCCATCTTTTCATGCCGGGAATGTATCCTTTTCGTCTGCCTTGCACAAACGCATAGCCCGTTATAGTATCCACCACCCATGCTATTCTCAGTAGTTCAAAATGGGCGGAGTGGGCATCCTCAGATGCCCACCGGTGGGCATCTGAGGATGCCCACTCCGCTTTGATCTACACATTCTTGATTTCTTTTCTTTGCACCCTTTGCAACTTTGCACCTTTGCGTCAAAAAAGGAGTTCCCATGAACCAATTTGATCTCACCGGAAAAGTAGCCCTCATCACCGGAGCCTCACGCGGCATTGGGCAGGCGATTGCCGAAGCGTATGCCGCCGCCGGGGCCAGCGTTGTCCTCGCCAGCCGCAAACAAAGCGGTGTAGACGAAGTGGCCACCCTGATCAACAGCCAGGGTGGCAAGGCATTGGCATTGGCGGCCCATACGGGGGAGCAAACGGCCGTAGACGCCCTCATCCAGCAAGCCGTCAACACGTTCGGTGGCATTGACATTCTCGTCAACAACGCCGCCACCAACCCCCACTTTGGCCCGATTATGACCGCCGAAGAGAGCCATTGGGACAAAATTCTGGATGTGAACGTGAAAGGGTACTTCCGCGTCGCCAAAGCGTGTGCGCCCATCATGCAGCAGCGCGGCGGCGGCAAGATCATCAATATGGCTTCAATCGCCGGTAAAAAGCCGCAGCCCGGCATGGGAATCTACTGCGTCAGCAAAGCGGCCGTACTCATGCTCACCGAGGTCTTGGCCGTGGAACTGGCAAACGCCAACATTCAGGTGAACGCCATCGCCCCCGGTTTCATCAAGACCCGCTTCAGCCAGGCCATTTGGGGCAACGAACAAATCAACAGCATGGTCATGAAGACCATCCCCCAGGGACGTATGGCCGAACCGGAAGAATTAACCGGCATCGCCCTCTACCTGGCCTCGCCCGCTTCCAACTTCACCACCGGCAGCACCTTCCTGATTGACGGCGGGCAGTTTATTAGCAGCGGCATTGGCTAGGAGCATGACAAGGTGACAGGATGAAGGGGTGACAAGGTGACAAAAACATCACCCCGGCACCGTGTCACCATGTCACCTTATCAATTACAGCAATCATGACAGACCACAAATTTATTGCGATTGAAGGCGTCATCGGCGTGGGCAAAACGACACTGGCGCGGCTGCTGCCGCCCTATTTCCCCAACGCTTCCGTTTTGCTGGAAGTGTTCGAAGAGAACCCATTTCTAGCCGACTTTTACCAAAACCGGGCGCAATATGCGTTTCAGACTCAAATCTTCTTCTTGCTCAGCCGTTATCACCAACAGCATGAAGCCGTGCCGACTGCTTTGCAGCAAGGCTATCTGGTTTCAGATTACACCTTTGCCAAAGACGAGCTATTTGCCTGGCTGAATTTGAAGGATGATGAACTGGCGATGTACGGCCGTGTCCATGCCGCCCTCGGTGACAAAATCCCCAAACCCGACCTCATCGTCTACCTGCAAGCCGACCATGAAGTTGTGATGCGCCGCATTGCCCAACGCGACCGCCCCTACGAACGGGACATGGACCCGGAATACATACGCCAATTGGCCGCCGCCTATGAAGCCTGGCTGAGTAATTTGCAGGACACGGCCGTGCTCATCTTGCCCGTCAACGACCTCGACTTCCTCTCCCAACCAGACGATGTGGCCTACGCTGCCGCCCAGATCAAGGAGGTGTTGGACAAACAAACACCCACCCACATTCTCCCCGAAACCACCTGGACGCTGCCGGTGGACGGCCGTCTACCCACCCTCCAGAACTTCCACCGCCAACTGGACGCCGCGCCGCCACCTGACGCGCAAGGAAACCGCGCCGCCCTGCGCCACGAACTGGCTGACCTTCTCATCCATCTGCTGAAACTGGCTAACGCCACCGGCATTGACCTGGAGCAGGCTTATCTGGAAAGGGTGAAGACGTAATCCGCGACCAGTAATCGTCGGAATACGGATTGCGGTTTACGGGTCACGAATTACGCTTTATACTGCCTACTATCAATTGCGGAGAATAAACAGAATGGCAGAGACAATGATTTTCCCCACCGAAGAAGTCGTGGGGCCAAAACAAGGTCACTGGACATATGACGATTACCTCAAGTTGCCGGATGACGGCCGTCGGTATGAGATCATCGAAGGAGTATTATACGTGACCAACGCCCCCGGACTTGACCACCAATTTACCGTCTTTGAAATCGCCCGGCAGATGGGCAACTTTGTCATCGAACATAAATTAGGCTACGTCATTACCGCCCCTTTTGAAGTTCACCTAGCCGAATATTCTCGCCCTGTTCAGTCTGACGTCCTCTTCATTCGTGCTGAACGTTGGCCTAAGTCCGGCGCTAAATTTTTCACGGGCGCGCCTGATCTCATCGTGGAAGTTCTCTCCGACAGCACCGGTCGCACCGATCAATCGGTTAAATTCACTGCCTATGAACAAGCCGGTGTGCCTGAGTATTGGATCGCCAATCCCAAAACCCGTTCCGTTCAGGTCTTCACCCTATCCGGTCAGGAATACGCCCTGGTCAATCAGTTCATCGGTGAAGAAATCATCCAATCCCACATTTTTCCCGGCCTGCAAATCACCACCCACACGCTATTCAATCAATAACCAGGAATTGGTTCAATCTTGGAGATTGAACCAATTCCTGGCCGATTCCAGTACCGAAGTCCGGTTTAGCCCACCTCCATCGTCTGTTACCATCTGCTCCGTGTAGAAGAAGTCTGGCAACTCGCCATACAAAGGAGCAGAACATGAAACGGTTATCCTGGTTTATTTTTCCTGCAATTTTTAGTTCCCTCATCATTTTTATCCTGGTCACGGCCGTGACTTTTGCCGACACGCGCACCGTCAACGGCGGTTTGCCCCCCCTCATCTTTGTCGCCCGCGCTCACCTGGCCACCGAAGACACCATCTTCCAGAATGAAGTTGGCCCAGCCGGGCAATTTGGCACCGGCCTGCCCAAATATGCGCCCGGCAGCCGCCTGGTGCAGCGGGACACCGACGGCACATTGCACGTTTACAACCTGCCCGGTCTGGCAGATGTACAGTCCCCGGATGTCAACTTCGCCGCTACCAAAATTGTTTTTGCCGGGGCCAGAACCATTGATCCTACCAGCCCGGATTACGGCTGGCGCATTTACGAAGTAAACGTGGGTGACTTCAACGGCGCGAGTCTGGTCCAACTCACCCATTCTGACCGCAGCATCACTATTCCCAACGCCCACTTGTGGGGTAATGCCCAAACCTACGGCGATTACCATGACCTGTTTCCGGCTTATCTGGCCGACGGCCGTATCGCCTTCAACTCCTCTCGCTATCCCACCCGCGCCCATTACGACGGCCGTGAATCCTTCAACCTCTACGTAATGAACGGCGATGGCTCCAATCTCCACCGCATCACCACCGAACGCGCCGGCGTTTTGCATCCCACACCGCTGCCGGACGGCCGTATCCTGCTCTCCCGCTGGTGGAACCAGTTCAACCAGCCCTCCGAAACCGGCATCTACAACCGCATAGACAACGCCGACCACAACGTCACCTTGCCCGATGGCACCGTCATCCTGGCAAACCCCGACGCCACCTTCAACCCGCCGCTGGCCATCCTGCCCGGCGGTTTTGAGGTGCGGTCAGCCCCCAACACCTGGCACCTGATGACCGTCAACCCTGATGGCACAGAGTTCCAACGTTTCGCCTGGACACCCTGCTGCTCCTGGAATCTGACCAACGATTCTGGGAGTGGTGATACCTATGCCGCCGCCCAACCGGCCGTTGTTTTGCACAACGGCCAGCTTTTTGTGGCCTATACCATGCAGCCTGACCAGACAATGGTTCATTCCACGCTCAAGTCCGGCATCCGCATCGCCCGTCCCGGCGTGGAAATGCTCTACGCCAACGCCGTAGACGCGCTGGCGGGATTGAGCTACGACAAAGCGTGGAACCAGGGGGATGATTCCGGGCCCTATGCGCTCCATCCGGCGGGGCTACCCGACGGCCGTGTCCTCTACTCTCAATCCGAAGAAGACAACAACCTGCCCACCAGCGGCACGTATGGCGGCTTCGACTTGCAAGGCTCCAACCTCCGTTACCGCCTGTGGACAATGAACATTGACGGCGCGGGACAGACGCCCGTTGCCATTGACCTGTCACCGTTCGGTTTGGGTACGGCCGATCTGATGGACGCCACCCCCATCGTCGCCCGCGTGGGCTGGGCATCCCTGCCCGACGCCTTCACCCAGATTGCCAGCGATGACCCGGTGCAGGGCAACGTGCCCAACACCCTGCCCGCCTACTGGTTCAGCCAAAACGGGATAGGAGATATTGAATTAGCCACCATTCATAACCCCAACATCTACGCCAACCCTTCCCTTTTCACCCCCTACGTCAATAATTCACCGCCGCCCGGCAGCGTCGCCTCGGCCGAATTGTGGATTGACGCCAACCAGTTTACCGGGGCCTATTGTTACAACGATTGGCCCAGTCCCTGCGCCAACTTCCGCGCCGATGACCAGGTACGCGCCATTCTCTGGGACGAAGTGGAAGTCACGCCGGGTGGGGCTTTTACGATGTCTGTACGCGCCGATGTGATGGGCTTTTTTGTGCTGCGTGACGCCGAAGGGCGGCTGGTGCGCGGTTGGGATCGTGGCTACACCACCGTTGCCCAGGGCAGCGCCTGGGCGCGCCCAGGCGAAACCGTCACCTGCACCGGCTGCCATATGGGACACGTCAGCGGTTCGTTGGATGACGTGCTGGCCGACGCGGAAGCAGGCTGGCAAAACGTCTCCCCCTATGCCCTGGCCGACGCCAGTTCCCACCGTCCCGGCGACCAGTACAACAGCTTTGGCCCGGAGAAGATCAATGACCGGCGTGGTTGGATTCCCCGCCCGGCGGGTGGCCCCCCGGCCCCGTTTTTCGACGAAGCGTACCGGGAGCCGTACCAGGATGATGAGTTGGGCTGGCTGACGGAGGATGGGCACACCGCTGGCGAATGGGTGGAACTGACCTGGCCCATCACCATGCGCGTCAAACAAATCCGGCTGGTTGGCCCACCGCCGGACGGCGGCGACTGGAACGGTTTTGGCGAACCGACCCAATACGGGCCGTTTTATGTGGACAATGCCACCCTCAACTTATATCTGGATGATGTACTGGTAGACGGCCGTGCCACTGGCCGTATTGAACCACTGGACAATGGTGGCACACTCATCACCTTCCCCACGCCAGTGGAAATCAACCGGCTGCGCCTGACGGTAGATGCCGTCACCGGACGCTGGTATTGGGATGAAGTGGCCGCGCTGAATGAAATCGAGGTCATCGGACAGGCGGCCGAAGCCTGGCCGTTGTTAGAGATTTCTTACACCTACCTGCCCATCATACAACGGTAGGCTGTTTTCTACCCAAATCGGGTGAAGTGGTTTATGCTACGGATACGGCCGTGACGGACGGCCGTATCCGTAGCATGAACGAGCAACAAGAAGCCCTAACCCCATCGGCCAACTCCCTCTATGAGCTACAAAGCCTGTTAGCGACCCACTACAATTTACAAGAACTCCGCACGCTGGCTTTGCGGTTCAATCTCGACCTGGAAGATGTGGGGGGCGAAACCAGAGCCGACAAGGCACGTGAACTGACGCTGCTATTTGCCCGGCAAAACAGGTTGACAGAGTTGTTGACTGCTTTGCAGGAAGAACGTCCGCATGTCAACTGGCCCCACCCCACCCAAGTGGTTGTACCTGTTGTTGAAAAGTGGATATTCTCTCATTGGCTACGCGAAAATATATTGGTGATTGGCGGACTGACCGTTGTGCTGCTGTTGAGCATGACGGCCGTGTGGTGGCTGAACGGCCGTGACTCAGACCCAGCCTGGCATACCGTATCTGGCGGTACCGCCATTTTGGGCACAGCTTCTGAGTTTTGCACACTCCCCGTCCAGCCCTTTCAAATTCAACGTGCCGAGGTGCGCAATCAGGATTATCTCAACTGTGTTCAGGAAGAGAACTGCGCCCCACCACCGCTCTGGCAAGTTGGCGAAAACGGCTGGACGTATCCGGCAGGCGAGGCTGACCACCCCGTCTGGGGGATTAGTTGGAACGATGCCGCTGCTTATTGTGAATCAATTGGCGCACGGTTACCTGACGAGGCGGAGTGGGTGTTTGCCGCCCGTGGTAATCGCACCGCCAATTACCCCTGGGGGGATGCGTTTGATGGGGCGCTGGGCAATCTGGCGGAATCTGGCAACGGCCGTGATCTGGCTGTTTCCGTGAGTGCTAACCGCTGCCAGAATCAGCCGGTGTGTGACCTGGTAGGCAATGTGCGTGAATGGGTGCAGGACACGGCCGTGAACGCCTGTTACACCGGCGATGGCAGCGGCCAGCACATCAGCAAAGGTGGCTCATTTGCCGACAGCGCCGCCACTATCACCCTCTGGACACGGATGCAAAGTGACGAACAACCCTACGTTGGTGTACGCTGCGTCCGCGACCAATAATCCCCTTAAAAATTGGCCTGGACCAACTGAACAAAGCCCTGTACGTTAGCCAACTGGGCAGATGATACGCTCAGAAAACGAGTCAGGGGATAGTGCGTGTCATACCACGCCTGTGAAAGCGGGCCATTGCCGCTGTTCCAGGATTGCGGATCAATACACACAACTAACGGCCGTTTGTGGGCCACAGTTTGCCCTAACAATTGGCTGCCCAAACCCGCATCATCGGCGCTGCCGCCAACAGTCCAACGGGTACTGGCCGCCACATCAGCCGCTTGCCGCCATTGAAAGGGCGTTGCATTTTTTGGCAGCAAAATGTAGATACGGTCATAATCTTCACGGGCACACAAACCGGCCACACAAACCGAGCCGACGCCATTGCTGACCACTGTGGTTGAACCCGGCTCAAACGCTGTACTGCGGACAAAGATAGTGACTTCTTCGCTCTGGGCTACGGCCGTGACGGAAGCCCGCACCGGCACATTATACAGCACATCGGTTAACGCCCACTGCACCGACTGGCTTTGCCCATCCGTACCGCCAAACGGGTCAATGCCCAGCCCCACCACCAGACTACGTGGCCGTTCTTGTTCACCGCCGTCCGGGATGACCAGGAAGTCCATGGCCACGTTCACCAACATTCCAGGCGCTTCCACACGAACCGATTGCCAGACGCCGGCGTCATAACGGCCGTGACTAAAAAATCCCTGACGCAACACACCATCTACTTCCACGGGCACGAACTCAACTTCGCCAAAATCATTGTCCTCGGCTACCCAACCTGCCCAACCGGGGGCGACTGGTTCGTCACCGTCCATCACCATTTCCAGATTTTCGGCTGCCAATAGATAGGGAATGCGCTGCACAGGGTCCGGGCCAGGGCCTTCCTGCTCAGGGTCTATGTATTGTTTAACATCATCGTTCATCGTGACACCTCCATTTGTTTGAAATAAGCAATCATGAGCACACTATAACCGATCATCGTTGATGATCCGTTGATTTGATTCCTCTTCTACCACAAGCCCCAACCAGGGGCTTTGTTGTTTTCCAAACTGATGTATTATTTAGAAGTTCAACGTTTTGGGATTAGTTATACTTCTGATAAAGGAGAAAATCATGTCAATTGGCCCCCTACAAATGGTGATTATCGGATTTGAAAACGACGACTACGCCCGCGAGATCGTCGCCGAGCTAAGAGCCGCTCGACAAAAAGGCAGCATTCGCCTGTTTGATATGCTCTACCTGATCAAACACGCCGACGGCGCTGTGTCCAGCAAACAAGTCACTGACCTGACTCCGCAGGAAAAAGAGACGTTTGGGCATTTGGTCAGCCGGGTGATTGGGCTGGGCGCGGACAGTGTGGTGCAAAACAACATTGACGAACTGGCCGCGTCACTGAAGGATTCCGATGCCGACTATGGTCTAACGGAGGCAGAACTGCAAAATCTGGCGGCAAAGGTTCCCAACGGCCGTTCCGCTATTGCCGCTCTATTTGAACATCACTGGGCGGTCAATCTACGTGAAGCCATTGTCAAGGCGGGTGGGCAGTTGTTGGTGAATGCTTATATCAACCCGGACACCTTGAAGGCCGCCAGCCATCAATTAAATTATGTGCTGGATGCGGTGAATCGGGTGGAGGCAACCGCCATTGATGAAGCTGCCGCCATCCGCGCCGGGGCGCAGGCAGATGCAGAGGCCGCCCGTGCCGCCGCCGAAGCTGCTACCCAACAACGATTGGAAGCGGAAAAAGCGGCCGCCGAAGCAGAAGAAAAGGCCCGGCGCATCAAGCAGGCGGCCGCACTGCAAGCCCTGTCAGCCTTAAAAGCGGCCAAATTGGTAGCGGCCGAAGCGGAAGAAGAGGCCATGAAGGCCCTATCCGAAGCGGAGTTGATCAAGATGACGGCCGCTGACGAAGCGACGCTGGCTATGACGGAAGCGAAGGTGGAAGAAGAGCGCGCACGGCAAGAGGCAGCAGCGCGTATTGCGGAAGCGGAGGCGATGGAAGATGCGGCTTTTGCCCAGGCGGAAGCGGTGCGCCGCGCCGCCCAGCGGCAGGAAGCAGAGGCCATTGCCAATGCCGAACTGGTGGTGTCGGCCGCGAAGGAGATGGAGGCGACGGCCGTGCTCAAAGCGATCCGCGCCCTGGTTGCCGCCGACATTGTGCAGCAGGCCGCCGAACAACGGGCGATTGAGGCGATTGTGGCGGCCAATGTGGTGGAAGAATTAGCAGCCCGGAAAGCGGCCGCGGGCTTGTTGGGGGCGGGAATATAGGAAGTGGGTGAATGGGTAATTACCCATTCACCACCGCATGAGCATAGACAAACATGGCCGCACTCCAGGTGAGGGGGGCTTCAGATTCATACCAGCGTGTTTTCAGGTAACGGCCGTCCTCACCATACACTTCATGCACCACCCCATCCCGCACAATGACCTCGGCCATTCGGTCAAGCAGTTCAGCGGCTTCGTCTGGTCGCCCGGCGCGTGTAGCGGCAATGACGTGCCAGCTTCCCAACCAAAGCCAGGCCGCCGATGTGTGGTAGTGAGCAATGCCCCCCAGTCTGTTTTCCAGAGCAATGTGTTCACGGCCGTACGGTTGATTTGTGCATTTAGCAGGCACGGGATCGGCCATGCCAAATGCGGCCATATTGTCCAGGATGGCGGCTGCCTGCTCCGGCGTCGCCAGACGCCAGGCAATTGCCAACAGGTTGCCATCGCTGCTGAGGATGTGCCGGAACTGACGGCTGGTGATAAAAAATCCCTGGCTTTCATCCCAAAAGTGGCGGTTGATGGCTGCACACAGCGCCTCTGCCCGCACTTCAAAGGCAACGGCATCTTCGCCAAAACCGTAACGTGCCGCGTCCAGGGCAAATTCGCGCAGCGCCTTCCAATAGAGGACGTTGGTATAATTCACTGCCCCTTTGCGAATGACGGAATCGGCCCAATCGGTATAGGCGCCCTGGTGCAGCAAGCCATCGGCCTGCAATGCCTGGCTTTCTACCCAATGTAATGCCTGCTTTAGAGCCGCCCAATGCTTCTGAGCAAACCGTTCGTCCTGATAACGCCGCAGGTAGTTGAGGGCGGCAATTACCAGCAGGCAGTTACCATCCAGAGAAATGGTGTGATGAGCGGTCTGGTATTTAGGGCGCAGGGGGGCGTGGGTGGGCTGCTGCCGGGCAAAAAGGGAGTGCAGATAACGGTCAACAACGCTGGTGGAGTGAATTTTGACGGGGAAACGGCCGTCTGCTCTTTGATAGTGCAAATATAGCTCCAACGTCTCTTTCAGTGCCCGCTGTTCCCCCATTTCTGCCAGGCCAAAGCTGGCAAAGCCAAAGTCACGCGCCCACGGTTCGCGGAAGTTGCGCCAGCCGGCCCATAAGATTGTTTTGCGTGTACCATCCGGCAGGTGGCGCTCTTCAATGCCAGCGCGGACATTTGCCTCAGCGATGTGGCGGGCCAACTGGGTGGGGGGCACGGCCGTGTCTGATTCCCCCGGCGAGGTATGCAGCCGGGCTGCCAGCCCCGGCTGCCGAAGCAGCCGCCGCCAATAGGTGTACAGTTGCGAAACCACAAAACCCAGAAGAAAGGTGACAAAGAGAGAGAGGTACGGCCGTTGACGCATGTTCCCCATTTTACCAAAAACCCTCACCCTAGCCCTGCTTTGAGGGGGGCAAATGGGGTGGAATAGTGGCCGAAAAGAGTGTTGAGCGGCAGGTATTTCCGTGTACAATGGGGACAGTCGGGGGAATACAGTATCAACCACACAGGCACGTAAGCAGGAGGTTCATATGAATAAAGCGACTTTTGTTTCATTCTCTACCAATGTCAATCTGGATGCGCTGCCAGCCGGATCGGCGTTTAAGGCGATTTGGACGGTGCGTAACTCTGGAACAACCATCTGGGGAGAGGGTTACACCATCACCCATATCAACGCTAACAAAGGCAGCCAATTGCTGACCGTCAAGGCCACTTATACGCTGGCCGAAGTCGCTTCCAAAACCAGCGTGAACCCCGGCGAAAATGTAGAGATTACCCTGGAGATGACCGCCCCGGCGAAAGCCAATCATCGCTTTTTCACCGACTGGCAGTTGAAAGACCCACAGGGCAAGTTGTTTGGTGACATCATCTGGCTGCGCCTGGTAACAACGACACCGCCGCCTAAGGTCGAAGAAAAACCAGCGCCGGGCGGGCAGAAGATAAACAACAGCAAATATATTGACGACCACAACATTCCTGATGGCACGCCAATTCAAGAGGGCAAGAGTTTTACCAAGCAGTGGGTGGTGAAAAATAACGGCGATCTGCCCTGGACGACGGCTTACCGGCTGGTGTGGGTGGGTGGTGAATCGCGCATGGCCGGTTCGATGAGCCATACTGTGCCGGAAGCGCAGCCGGGTGAGGAAGTGGTGCTTTCTGTACCCATGATTGCCCCACCAGCGCGGGCGGAGGCGTATACCAGTTCATGGCGCATCCATGATGAGCAGAACCGGGCCTTTGGTGATTCGTTTTGGGTGAAGATTCAGTCTACGGCGAATGTGGAGGGGTTTGGTATACGGCCGTACTGCCAAAACGATCCACAATGGAAAACCCTCAAACTAGGGCACGGTCAGAAAACATTTGGCGAATTTGGCTGCCTGCTGAGTTGCATGGCCATGATGCTCACCGGTTTTGGCGAAAATTACACCCCGCTCTCGTTGAACAATGCCCTACTCAACCGCCCCGCCGGGCAGGGGTTCGACGCTTCCAACGTGTTTTTCATCTCCCCGGCCGCACTCATTGACCACGTAAAGTTCTATGATAATTGGACGCCGTTGCCGAACACAGGCGCAACCTTTGCCAAACTTGACCCCAACCTGCTTGGCCGCATTGACCAGGAAATTGCCGCCGGGCAGGCAGTAATTTTGCAGGTGGATCAAGACCCCACCGACCCGTACACCTATGGCACAGAGCAGCATTGGGTGTTTGTGCTGGCGAAACAGGGGAATGATTATCTGGTACTCGACCCGACCGACGGCCGTCCCGTCTCCTTGCTCACGCGGTATGGCTATGCCGGGCGTTCACTGGCCGAGGCGGTCAAGTCGGCACTCATTTATCGTTCGGATCGGGTGCGGATTCAGCGCGGGGCGCAGCCGCCGGCCGTGGAACCGGTGAAAGAGAGTACGGCCGTGAGTGCCATTGGCCCCACCGATGGCGAATTGAAATACACCGGGCCGGCCTGGGAGTTTGGCAAGATGCTCAAAGGGGTGCATGACCGCGCCAACCGCCACCCGGTGCAGGCTGATTGGGACCTGGCACGAGGCAAGTTCGAGTCGGTGAAGGTGATGAGCGGCGTTTCGGTGGAGGAGATGCAAAATTATCAGGCCAAGTTTTACATGTGCCGGTTGTTTGAGAGCTGGAACGGCCGTCATGTGCCGGTGCAAGATTTTGTGAATACCGTCGCCAACGACATTGAACGGCTGGTGAATGCGGGCGTCACCTATTTTGAATTTCACAACGAGCCAAACCTGACGCATGAGGGGCTGCGCTACAAAGGGGTGGCTGGCTCCTGGAGCAACGGCGCGGAGTTTGCCCAATACTTCATGGAAGGGCGCAAGCTACTGCGGCAGCGCTTCCCTGGCATTAAAGTGGGCTTTCCCGGCCTGTCGCCGGGGGCGGATGCGGAATATCAGTTTGGGCATGATCGTGGCTTTCGGCTGAACGATGTCACCTTTTTGCAGCAGGCGGAAGCGGCCGTACGCGCCGCCGATTTTCTGTGTGTCCATGCCTACTACATCTCCATGCAAGAGGTGGAGACGGAAGCGATTGCTCTGGTGAAAAAGTACCGGCGCATGTTCCCGGACAAGTTGATGTTTGTGACCGAGTTCAGCAACCCTGACCCACAAATGAAGACGCCGATCATTGACAAAGGCAAACAGGCCAAACGGTTCTATGAGTTATGCAGCCAGATTCCCGGCATGGGCGCGGCTTATTATTTCATCATTTCCGGTTCGGGCTGGGATCATCAGGCATTGCGGCGGGACGCGGACGGCCGTTCGCTGGGCATCATTGAGCAAATGTTGTAGAAGGTGGCAAGTGGCAAGTTGCAGGTGGCAGGTGATGATTTGCCACCTGCAACTTGCCACTTGTTCACCACCAAACCATAATACGCGGCAAACTATTCCTGAAAAGAAGGACAGCTATGGACATCAAAATTCTCCCCCTGGATGAAACAAAATTAAAAACGCCGCCAACCGATGATTTTGGCTTTGGCAACAAGTTTAGCAACCGTATGTTTAGCCAGAAGTACACGCCGGAGTTGGGATGGCACGACGCCACCATTGGGCCTTATGCGCCGTTTAGTTTAGAACCGGCTACGGCCGTGTTCCATTACGCCCAGGAAATCTTCGAAGGCACCAAAGCATATCGCCGCCCGGACGGCAACATCAACCTGTTCCGCCCCTGGGAAAATATGCGCCGCTTCACCAACTCCGCCCGGCGTATGGCCATGGCCCCGGTGGACGAGGAAGAACATCTGGCGGCCATTATCAAACTGATTGAACTGGAACAAGAATGGGTGCCAACCTATCCGGGGGCGACGCTGTACATCCGCCCCACGATGATCGCCACCGATGCGGCATTGGGTGTTCATGCCAGCCACAGTTATTTGCATTTTGTGATTGTGGGGCCGGTGGGGCCGTACTTTAAGGGCGGGTTCAGCCCGGTGCCGGTCTATATTTCCGACAAGTACCGCCGGGCAGTACGCGGCGGTGTGGGCGACGCCAAGACGGGTGGCAACTACGCCGCCAGCCTGTTGGTGGGCGAAGAAGCGCAGGCCAAAGGGTATTCGCAGGTGTTGTGGCTGGATGCGATTGAAGGACGCTACATTGAAGAGGTGGGGGCAATGAATATCTGCTTTGTGTATGAAGGGCACAAGATTGTGACGCCGCCGCTGACGGGCAGTATCTTGCCGGGGGTGACGCGCCAATCGGTGCTGGAGTTGGGGCGCGACCTGGGGTATGAGGTGGCCGAAGAGATGATTGATGTCCACGACATGCTGTCCGACATTCAGTCGGGCAAGATTACGGAGGTGTTTGGCTGCGGCACGGCCGCCGTCATTGCTCCGGTCGGTAAATTCGGCTTCGAGGAAAAGGAATACATCATCAACGATTACCAGAGCGGCCCCGTGTCTAAACATTTATATGACGAGTTGACGGGGATTCAGTACGGCCGTATTCCTGACCGCTTCGGCTGGACATTGACGATCACCGTACCCTGAACTTATGATGATTTTTTGAGCAATGAATCATCTGATCTAATAGCTAGGCGGCACACAGAATTGGACAATATCTATCGTACGATGGCCCAATACTAAAGACAGGAATAAAGGCGCAACACTATGAAGGAGTTGAGTGTTTGGGTAGATCAGTTTTACGGAGGAATCATCGGGCATGGAATGTTTGTTCGTTCGCTGTGTCCAGAGAAGACACCCACTGAACCTCTCGGCAAACTTATAAGGTGGCTTCAGCCAGGTACTTCCTATTTTGATCGGGGGGATCTGCCATTAAGCTATTGTAAGGTCAGTAAACCTGAGGCAATTTTTCATTTGTTTTCACTAGGAGAGGCTGCTTGGGGAGCATTTCACAACGCACATTCACTCAATGAACTAGATTTTCAACCCAAATTGGCTGGAATAGTTGTTGTAATTGAGCGGGAATCCGTCATGATGAGTCTGGAGAGAAAGTCTAAGAAGGGCATAAATTCAATATCGTCTTTGGGGACAACGCATTTTTCGTGGTTTGAGAAACAAAGGTTACCATATGTCATCGCAGCTACGGGATATCAGGACGCGAAAGCAGAATTGGAATTTCTCCGTACAGCTCTGGCTCTGACTTCCAACATTCCTATGATTCCTGGACCATCTCTGTGGCAGGGTGACCCCTTGCTGTTTGACACCGAACATGCCAACCAGGTTCTGTTTGCATTGTATAAGGAAATAAAACATGGTATTTGAGAACCTCTACCAGGAATTGGCGCGGGGGATGGAGATTATCCCGCTGTTGGTGGCGGAGATGACGCAGGCAGAAGCGCAGGTGAAGCCCGCGTCAGAGTCATGGTCGGCGTTGGAAGTCATCTGCCATCTGTATGATGAGGAGCGTGAAGATTTCCGGCAGCGGCTGGACATCATGCTGCACCGGCCACAAGAGCCGCTGCCAGACATTGACCCACAGGGCTGGATCACCAGCCGCCACTACAACCAGCGCGATCTGGCCGAAATGGTGCAAAAGTTCACGGCCGAACGCACCCAATCACTGGCCTGGCTCAAAGGACTGGCCGCGCCCAACTGGGAGGCGGTGTATACCAACCAGTGGGGTTCTATGAAAGCGGGTGATATGTTTGTCGCCTGGGTGGCACATGATAATTTGCACACCCGTCAACTGGTGGAACTGCGCCGCCACCGCCTGCTCAACCTGACCACGCCGTATGATGTGGGGTATGCGGGAGATTGGTAAATCGTGATGCGTGATGCGTGACCCGTGAGGATTCTTCACGAATCGCGCATCACACATCATGTCTGGTTCTATGCTATGAAAATGTCCAAAATAGAAGGCGGGGTGCGTACCGTACTGGCCTTTAACGAGGCGTTTAACCGGCATGATGTGGCCGGGATGATGGCGTTGACGAGTGACGACGGCCGTTTCGAGAACACCTTCCCCGCCCCCGATGGCACTGTGTACACCGGAAAGGCAGCGGTGACCCAGTTCTGGCAGGAATTTTTTCAGAACTCCCCCCAGGCGCATATTGAAATTGAGGAGATTTTTGGGTTGGGTTTTCGCTGCGTCATGCGCTGGCGGTATGAATGGGTGGACGAGGCCGGAAACAAAGGGTATGTGCGCGGCGTGGACATTTTCCACATAAAAAACGGCCTCATTACCGAAAAGCTGTCCTACGTGAAGGGGTGATGGCGCCTGAGGATAGTGTGAAAATGAAAACACCAACGTCAGAAACGCTGTGGCTGGAAATCAAAACCTCCCTGGAGGAGCAAAGGAATTTCATCAATGAGGAGATCCGCAACTACCCGCCGCCGATTCCCGCCTGTGATGCCCAGTTTAATTTCCTTCTGGAAGAGCGGGCACGGCTGACGACAGAACTGAACCGGCTGCAAGAAATTACCGGACAAAATACAGATGACACCTCCGCACGCATCATATCTAACGCCTCAACCATCACTCGTACTTGAACCGCCAGAGGCCAATGCCCAGGAACACGGCCGTAAAACCCAACAGCACCAGCACTTCCGGCAGCACGGCCGTCACCCCCCACCCCCGCGTAATAATGTCCTGAAAACCGCTCATCGCCCAATAAATCGGCGACAGTTTGCCCACTGTTTGCAGCCAGTCCGGCACAATCTCCAACGGCCACCACGCCCCGCCCAACGCCGACATGGACAGCACTAGCACCGTGCCTAACGCATTCGCTTGCGCCAGCGTCTTCACCAATGCGGCCATCATCATGCCCAGACCAGACATCGCCAGGGCAAAACTGACCACCATCAGCGCCAGCGCCGCCGGAGAGTTACCCCAGGCTACATCAAAAAACAGCGCCCCGGCCACAATCAGAATCACCATCTGAATGACACCTGCCGCCACAATGCCCATCAGCTTGCCGCCGATAATGCTGCCCTTGCGAATGGGCATCACCGCCAACCGGCGCAGTGTGCCCCACTGCCGCTCCTGAATCAGCACCGCCGCCCCGCCCAACATGCCAAAGGTGGCAAACATCGCCATCATGCCCGTCGATGACTGGTCAATGCCGCTGGGGATCACCTCGGCCGCATTCACCACCAGTTCGTCCTCGTTGATTTGCACGGCCGTTGGCGGCTGCTGCCAGGCCGCCCGCGCCAACGTCACTGCTTCCAACTGGTAACTTTCCGAGTCCACATCCTGCTTAAACAAGCCTAACTCAGCGGCAACGGCCGTAGAAATGGCCGACACCCGCAGCAACCCCGTCAACTGGCTGATGGCCGCATTGACCGCCTCCGTCACCGGCTGCACGTCCCGTGTGTTGGCCGGGTCGCTGTAAAAATCCAGGTCAACACCCTGCCCCGCCGCCAGCCGTTGGCTAAAATCCGCCGGAATCACCAATGCCGCCGTGACATCCCCATTTTCCACCTGGGTCACGGCCGTTGCCCGCTCCCCCTCTTGTACGACCAGATTCGGGTCAACCTGCAAATTCTCCAGCAACAGCCCGCCCCAATCGCCGTTGTCCTCATTCACCACCGCTACCGTCCAGGTCACGGCCGTGCTGCTCGTATTATCGCCAAATCCCCCGGTTGCCTGCCCCACCAAAAAGGTAAACAACAGCGGCATGGCAACCTGAAAAACCAACGTCGCCCGCTCCCCATACGTCAGCCGCAAATAATGAACCATCATGTCAAAGGTATTGCGTACCATCGTCCTTACCTCTTCATCCGCCGATCAAACTGCCACAACGCTGCCAGGAAAAAGAACCCGCCAATGCTCAACAGCACGGCCGCCGGTAACAGCACATCGGCCAGCCCACCTTCATAAATCGTCAACGCCGTCAGCCCATCAATGCCCCAGCGGTTAATGGTGATCTTGCTCAACTGATCCAGCCAGGCCGGAAAGTTTTGGGCGTTGACAAAATTGCCACCTAACGCCGCAAACACCAACGAAATGACCGAACCAAAGATGGCGGCCTGATTTGCATCCTTCGCAAACGCGGCAATCAACATCCCCAGGCCGGTATAGGCCAGCACTATCGCCAGCACCATCAGCGCCAACCCTGCGGCCGAGTTCCCCCAATTAAGTTGAAACAGCAACCGTGAGGCAAACACAAAGACCACAAACTGGATAATTCCGGCCAGAAAAACGCCGCCTACCTTACCCATCAAAAGTTCGCTGTGGCGGATGGGGGTGGTCAGCAGCCGGGGCAGTGTGCCCGCCTTTTCTTCTTCCAAAATAGAGCGGGTGCTGTCCATCATGGCAAACATCAGGAAAAGAATGCCCATGCTGGGCGCAAAAAAGGCAAACGGGCTGATTTCCACCGGCTCCTCTTCTTCGCCTACCGGAATCTGGCGCAGGGTAATGGCCGCACCCCGGTTGGTCGCGCTCTGGTTTGTTCCACCCAACTGTGTGCCAATTCCTCCAGCACCGTTCCTAACTGCGTTAAGGCTGGCCCTAACACGGCCGTTTGCCCCATTAACTGCTCCACCGTCACCTGCGCCCCAATCGCGCCCGTGTTAAAGCTGTTGGTAATCTGCACCACAATGCCGCGCACAATATTCGGCGTGATGGTGGAACTGGGATCGGCGTAAAAGGCAACAATAGCTGGCGATGGCGAGTCGGTGTTGCCGCGCACGGCCGTCGAAAAGCCTACCGGAATATGCACCACCGCCCGCGCCTCCCCCTGCTGCACGATAGCCCGCGCCTCGTCCAGGTCAGCCATCTCCGTCACCAGCAGCAGTTCCGCCAACTCACCCGCCTGCATCGCCTCTACAAACTGCACCCCCATTTCCCCTTCGTCATCATTCACCACCAGCACCGGAATCTGGTCAAAGGGCACACTGCTGCCGCCCATCAAAAAGTTGCCAAACGACGCGCCAATGATGAACGACAGCACCAACGGCGCCAGAATCATCAACAACAGCGCATTCCGATCCCGAAATGTAATGCTCAAATCCTTCCAGGTAATCGCCAAAATTCTCATAGTACCTCACCATACAGAAACAAATTTAACGCAGAGTCGCAGAGAAAACCTTCGCGTATCTTCGCGCTCTTCGCGGATCAGTCCCGCAGCGCTCGCCCTGTCAGGTGCAAAAACACCGCTTCCAGGTCTGGCTCTTGAATTTCCAGCTTGCGAATGGGCAAGCCCTGCCCGGCAATGTGCTGAATGACGACCGGCAGCAGGGCATTGGCATCTTCGGCTTGCAGCAGCAAACGGCCGTCCACCTCCCCATCCACCTGATGCACCCCCGGTAGCGCCGCCAACGTCTGCTGCAAATCCCCGTTCGCCCCATCAGGCAGCCCCACATCCAGCCGCACCGTGTCATAATGCCCCACCATCGCCGTCAATTCATCCAGCGTGCCCAATGCAATCAATTCGCCATGATCAATAATGCCAATGCGATGGCTCAGTTCTTCCGCCTCTTCCATGTAATGGGTGGTATACAGCACCGTCAGCCCTTGTTGGTTGAGTTCCTGCACCGTGTCCAGAATGCGTCGGCGGCTTTGGGGGTCAATGCCCACCGTTGGCTCATCCATGTACAGCACTTTGGGATTGTGCAGCAGCCCCACGGCGATGTTGATACGCCGTTTCATGCCGCCGGAGAAGGTTTCCACCTTGTCGTTGGCTCTATCCGTCAGACCGGCAATATCGAGTACGGCCGTGACCCGTTCCTTCAACTTATCCCCGCGCAGCCCATACATGCGCCCCCAAAACTGCAAATTCTCGCGGGCGCTGATGGCATCATACAGAGCAATCTCCTGCGGCACCACGCCAATCACCTGCTTCACTGCCTTCGCCTCGCGGGTAATAGCGTGTCCATCAATCACCGCCTCGCCGCCAGAGGGGGCCAACAACCCACTGAGCATGGCAATGGTCGTACTCTTGCCCGCCCCATTTGGCCCCAACAGGCTAAAAATCTCCCCCTGCTGAATGGCAAAAGAAACACCTTTCACCGCTTCCGGCCCATCCGGCGGGTTATACTGTTTACGCAAATCACGGGTTTCCACAATGACAGACATATTTTTCTCCTGAAAGTGATCGTGTGTTTGTGTGTTTTCGTTCTTGCGTGATCACTCAAACACGAACACACAAAATCACACAAACACAAGTTTAACGGCCGTGCCCCCACCGCAGATGTGCCAGAAGTCACATCCAGGTCACTATGACCGATTACGGATTACGGGTTACGAACTACGGATTACCGGGTTACAGGGCGATTTAGCGCGCGGTCGGCCAGGCCAGGGCCAACCACCATCACCAGCGCGGCAATGGCCTTGCCGCGTTGGGTGACGGCAAATACATCCGCGTACCCCACCGAAGCACAGGTAGCAATGTAATAAAACGAATCTATGTAGGTGTTGATTTTGGGGTTTTCCACCCGTTCAGCAGCATAAAAGGCCGCTGCCGCTGCCCCCAAAAAGCCAAAGGCAGCTTCCATGGGATTGCCTTCTGCCCAAGTTAGAAAACGATCTTCCCAGGCGTCTCGCTGCTGAAAAAAAACGCCCAGATACGCCTGCACCTGCTCACCGGACACGCCCAACCAGACCTGTAACAGGTCAGACAAAGCTGTAGGTAGAGGCACGGCCGTGCCCCCTCCATTCCCTTTTTTTGTTGGCGGAAATAACTGATCTAAAGCTGCTTGCTGTTCTGAGGTCAACATGGCAATAGTCACAACTCGGCATCTCGGCCCGCTGCCCGCACTTCCTCACGGGCAGCGGCCATATCTTCACGCCGGGCAATTTGCTCTTCGCGTTCGGCCAGTTCGTGGTGTAGGGTCACGGCCGTTTTGTCCAACTCCCGCTGTAGCGTTTGCATCTGTTCCCGCATTGCTACATTTTCCTCGCGTGCTTTCAAATGAGCAGATTGGCTCATAATCGCCGCCATTCGCTGTTGCAACCTGTCAATCTCAGCCTGTAAGGCAGCAATTGTCTGCCCAAACGCCCGGTGTTGTTCTTCCAGTTCAGCGGCATATGGTTGTCCCTGCGCTTGCGCTGTGCGCCAGATGGCTTCGGCCTGCTTTTCACGGGTCAGCGCCAGCGCCAACTCATTTTTCAAGGCATCCAACCGCTTTTGGGCTTGCTGAATATGGGCAGCAGTAGGGTCAGGCACGGCCGTGTCCGATTCTTCGCTAAAGAGATCAGTCACGGCCGTTTGCACCACCCGCCGCACCTTCGCCCACAATCCCATGTCAATTACCAATGGTCAATGGTCAATTGCCAACTGACCGATTACCAATAACGGATTACCGATTACGGATTCCCCGCCGTTGCCCGCAAGTAGAAATCGTCAAAGGGCAGGTCACGGATAATGGGGAGTTGGGACACGGCCGTTTGCGCTTTTTGCACGGCCGTATCATCCGGCAACTTTTCGCTCAACAATTGCAATGCCTCACCCACCGTTTTGCCTTTCAACTTATTCACATTCAAATGCTGCTCCGCCTTCTGCACAATTTCCGGCACCAACAGCGCCAGTTCCGCCACATTTGTCCCCGCATTGGCCCCATTGGCCGCTTTGGTCAGGCTATCATCCCCGGTATTCCCCGTAACCCGGTTCAGCAACTGCTGGCCTGCTTCCAAGACCGGTGCAGGCGTATTCTTCAACACCTCGCCCAAGCCATCAGACAACGTGACCATGCGCAGCAGCGAGGCAGCGGCATTGGGATCACCAATCATCTTGATATTCATCGAGGCCAGCGCCTTCGCCAACGCTTCAGACTTCGCCACCTCAATCTGCACCTGCGCGTCCAACTGCAATTTCAAAATTTCCACGCGCTGCGCCACCCCGTCAAAGGCTGCCAACGCTTCCGCTTTGGCTTTGGCCCCTTCCGCTTCCGCCAACGCTCTGGCCTTCACGGCATCGGCCTCTTGCATCGCCGCTTCCGCCTTCGCCCGCAACACATCCGCATCCGCCAGACCAACGGCCGACGCCTGCGCTTTGGCCGCCTCGGCGCGCAGCTTTTCCGCTTCCGTCTCCGCCTGCGCCTGGGTGCGAATCGTTTCTGCCTGTTTCAGCGCCGCTTCGGCTTCGGCTGCCGCACGAGCTTTGAGGGCGGCTGCTTCCGCTTCCGCTTCGCGCTGTTTGCGCAGCGCTTCCAGTTCAATGCGGTTCTTTTGCTCAATCATTGCCTTTTGCGCTTCCCGCTCCGCCTGAATGGTACTGATTTTAGCTTCGCGCTGCGCCTGTTGGGTGGCTTCCACCGTTTTCACGGCCTGAGCTGCTTCTTCTCGTTTCGCCAGCACCAGCAGGCGCTCCTCTTCGGCTCGTTCGCGCTCTTGTTCCGCCTGCACCAGGGCAATCTGGCGCTGCTGGTCGGCCAGTTCCAATGTCTGGCGGCGGGTCAACTCGGTTGACATCACCTCTTGCTGGTTGCGCTCGTTTTGCACGGCCAGCTCTTGCGACTTCCCCATTTCTAGCAGGGCCACTGCCCGCTCTTTGGCAATCCGCGCCTGCTCCGATTTCTGCTCTTCTTCAAACACCTTTTGGTCAGCCTGCGCTTTCTCGGTAGCCTGCATGGTGCGCACTTCGCGCTCTTGTGTCGCTGCTGCCAGTGCCAGATCACGGTCCAGGTCTAACCGCTGGCGGGCCGTTTCCGTGTCCTTTTTCTTAATTTCAATCTCCATCTTGCGCTCGATGTCATTGCGCTCCCGTAGCGCCTGTTGGATCACTTGCGCGTTGGCGCGGGCCACCTGTGCGCCGAACACATCGTCGGTGCCAAAGGAGCCTTGCCGCGCCGCCCGCAGCGTGAGGATGGAGACGGATTCCAACGTCAGACCGTTTTCTTCCAGGTCAGCTTTGAGCCGGTTTTGCACTTCCTCGATGAACTTTTCTCGCTCTTGATGCAGGCTCATCAGGGTGAAAGTGGCGGCTACGTCGCGTAGCGCGCCGTCCAGTTTGGCGTCTACCAATTCTTTCACGGTAGCCCCATCCACCTGCTTGCCGCCAATGGTGCGGGCGGCGTCCACAATGCCGTCAATGGTGGGGCTGACTTTGATGTAAAAGATAACCTTGATGTCGGCATATTGGGGATCAATGGTGAGCAGGGCGGTTTCGCCGGTACGCTCAATTTCGATGGCCATGGTGTTCAGGTCTACCCAGGTGAATTCGTGAATGGTGCGGAAGACCCAACCGCCACCGTTCATCACGACTTTGGGCGGGGCGGTCGAGCGCCCCAGACCGCCGGTACGGACAAAGGCGCGGTTGGGCGGCGTCTTGACATAGGCGCGTAGGATAGAAAAGAACAGGATGATGCTAAACAGGACAGCCACAAAAATGATGGCGGCAGGGATTAAAACTTGCATGGGTTCCTCCTATGTGGAAACAAGGCGATTTGGCAAATCGCGTTACGATTTTTTATCAATGGACACGGCCGTATACCGTTTTTTAGCCGCGTCATAATCCACCAGCACCACTTCTGACTTGCCGTCAATCGGCTCGTCGTCACCGGTTATGGCAAAGACGTTGATCAACGTGCCACCCTGGTCACGTACCCGTACCAAACCATATTTGCCATCCACACGCGGGCTGATGACTGCGCCACGCCGCCCCACTAACCCGGCAGCCGATGTGGCAGTGGTGTTGATAGACGGCAGGAGACGGCCGATTATTCGGGCCACACGAGATGAGATTAAACCACCAAAAATAAAGGCGAGGGGAAAGACCAACACCAGCCCCCAGGCTGGGTAACTGCCTAAAATGGTTTCTAGCAGGGTGTTGAGCGTCCAACCAATCACGGCCATACTGCCCAGTAAAACAACCAGTACAACCATCAATGGTGCCTTGCCTATGCCCAGAAAAGCCAATACAGACAGTGAATCAAAACCACCATCCGCATCAAGGTCGGCGTCTATGTCCACATCGGCGTCGGCATCAAAGTCAAGGTCTATGTCGGCGTCCAGATCGGCGTCAAAGTCGGCATCGAGGTCAGAATCACCATCTCCACCCAGGCCAATGAGTTGCAGCATCGCCAGGAGTCCACACACCAGCAGCATCAGCGTAAAGGGCAAGTTGTACCAACTAAACAGCGTAGGGAAGGTTTCGGTTAACATGGTGTGAACATTTTACCAGCAATTGTTACGCAGGTGTATACGGGAACGGGGGATTTGCGGTTGTAACCGTGACGTGTAAGCCGTAATCCGAAGTCCGCTATCCGTAATCCGACAACGGATTACCGATTACGGATTACGAGGATAGATAGGGATAGGCAAGGAACAGATTTTCGAGAACAAGACGGCCGTTTGCATTATGCTCCAACTGCCACAGGGCCAGGGTGGTTTGTTTGAGGCTGGCGAGTACGGCCGTGTCCGATACATTATTTGCTGTCTGGCGAATGGCCTCTATCTGGTCAATGTTGGTAATATGGACACGAGTGCCGCCACTCTGCGCCAGTATGTTTACATCCCGCCACCAACTGACCCATGTTTGTAGCACGGCGGGCGCGGATTCCGGTTTGTTCGCCAGTTTGTCGGCCAGTTGGAAGCGGCGCACCCGGCTGCCCCCCAACGCCTCCTGCAACTGCGCCAGGTGAGTGGACCGTTCCTGTAACAAGGCGGGGTCTTGGGCCGCCCGCACGGCCCACCCCAGACGGCCGTCCGCCAGATGGGCCAGCAGTTCGGCTTTCTCTTCCTCTACCCGCCACTGGGTGGTCAGACTTTGTTCGATGAGTTCGGTGGGTAACGGCCGTAAATTAAGCGTGCGGCAGCGGGAAGAGATGGTGGGCAGCAACGTATCGGCATCTGTGGCCGTCAGGATGAGTACCACGCGGGGCGGTGGTTCTTCCAATGTTTTGAGGAAGGCATTGGACGCGCCAATGGTGGCCACATCAAACCGCTTGAGGATGGCTACTTTAAAACGGGCTTCATACGCGGAAAGGTTTAGCTCTTGCTGCAATTGGCGAATGGTTTCAATTTTCAGCGTTAGTTTGCCTCGCCCGCTCACTTCCGGCTCAACCAGGCGCACATCAGGATGACGGCCGTTGCCAATGAGCGTACAGGCGCGGCACAAATGGCCGGGTTGGCATGAGCCATCAGCTTCACCCGTGCAGTTGAGCGCCTGGGCAAAGGCGCGGGCCAGAGTGGTCATGCCCACCTGGTCGGGACCGGTGATGAGGTAGGCATGTCCGTTACGGCCGTGTACCAGACTTTCTCGCAACATTGTCACCGCCCACTCATGCCCGATTACGTTTTGCCAGTTGCTCATATATGCTATTTTAGAGGCAAAGTAATGAATTGGGCAATTTGCTGTTTCTCTACTGCGGGTCTGCCTTGAATATCAATACCATTAGAAAGGGGTTTTGTACCCGGTAAGAAGCATGTAATAGTTTTGCCTCTTCACGTTATTCATATTGACAAAAAGTTGTTCGTTTCCTATTATCTCCGTCTGATCTTATACTTGCTCATTTATTTTTGAAGAGGTTATATATGTTTATGACGACACTGATGGAAATTAGAGCGGGAGATGATATTATCGAGCATCTTCCCTTCAAGCCATATCGCAACTCAATTGAGCGGCGCGCCATGCAGTTTTTACCGGGGCCAGATGAGCCTCAATCAACCAATATCCAAACCCCCTGGGGTGAAACGTTGCTGTGCAAATTTGGCGATTACATTGTGAGTGAAATGAATGCACCGAAAGATCGTTGGCCGGTAGATCGAGAGATTTTTGAGGCCAGTTATCTGGAATTAGAGCCAGGAAGTTATGTGAAACGGCCGTTGACTTATCTGGTTCCCTTGACCAACATCACAGCCGATCCCAATCAACAAGTGGTTATCTACACAATGGAAGGCCGTGTCACCGTCCGCGCTGGAGATTTTTACCTGGCGCGGGGCATCCAGGGTGAAATTTGGCCCTACCCCAAAGACAAGGCCGAGACCAGCCTGATTCTGGCAGATTTTTTAGAATAACGACAACTACAAAAAAAGCCCGGTGTTATGCCGGGCTTTTTTTTGTTTATTTCCTCAAGACGCGGCTCGTGGCCGGTCAAATTTCGTGATGTTCAGGTGTTCCATCACGCCACCCATGTGTCGCATCTGGTTAACCATGTGATTTACCAACAACCCATCCATATCTTGCTGACCACTGGTATTTCCATCCCACAGGGCAATCATTCTCACCCGGTCAATACCCAAAACAAGTGATGAGTAAAGCGCCCACCGGTTATTCCGCTCATACAAATTGTCTCCCTTTTTCACTTTGCCCAGGCGTTCCGGCTGGAAGCGGATGTTCACCAGAGGGTGATTACGCAGGGCATAATATCGCTCCACCCAACGCTCGCCACCGTAGCTAATAAATTGTTTGATATACAAGGGTTCTGCGTAAGGAAGGTAGATATTCACTTGTAGGCCACGCTCCAGGCAGCACTCAACAAAAATAATATCGCTGCCACAAGAGACGCCTGCGAGATATGCCCGGTCATTGGCGTCGGCTTTTGATTTGTCCAATGCATCGTTTATCTGTTTACGCACGGTGTCTTCAAGGTCGGATGGGAAGCGCTTGACGGCCCGGTCTGGGCGGTCCAACATGTGTCCAGTAAAAACGAAGGAGCGCACGGCCGTCGTCACGGCCGTTTTGCTCTGATCATCCACCAAATCATCTTTCTGAATGCGCGCCAATTCGGCCTGCAAGGTCTTCATGGCCGCATCCACATAAATCTCGCGCATGTCCAATGCTTTCAAAATCCTTAGCTGCTGCAATTCAGATTCTAAAAAGAAGGCATTTTTGCGGGTGGCCGTTAGCGCCTTCCGGTAAGCACGAATCACCTGGCGTGGCCGCTCGGCCGTCATAACCCGCAAATTTGCCAATGAAACCAATGTCCAATAATCGCTGGTCTCGTTCTGAATACGAGCCTCCAGAGAAAAGGTTAGCGCCCCCACCAGACTGGGTAGCGTCTCCCGCACGGCCGTGATCTCCGGGTCTGGGTCTTCCTTATCGTCAAACTCATCAGCCAGTTTCACCAGAATCGTAGCCAAAGTATACGCATTCACCGCCGGATAATACTGGTTCAAATCCCAATAATACCCCCGCAAATAGGTCTGGTAAGACATCAACAACCAATGGTAACTCTCAAACGCTTCCTGCAATCGCTGCCGGTCATCGGCCGTGTTGATCCAGGACTCCATCCACATGTCCTTATAGATGCGCCCCAGGTAAGCGATTGCTTCCGTATCGTGCGGATCATCTGCCAACAAGGTTTCCAGTTTCACAATCGCTTCATCCACCCGGCCCAACCTGTTCAGAAAATAAGCCTCTTGCCGTCGAAAGTCTGCATTGTTGTTGTTGATTTCCAATCCCTGGCGATATTGTTGCAGCGCTAATTCATCCCGCCCCATGCTGCGTAGCGCGCGCCCCGCTTCGGCTACCGCCTCCTCCTTGATGAGCGGATTGCTAATCTCTTCTGTAAGCACCAGAATATCGCCAATACGCTTTTCCCGCTGGGCAATGGTCACGCGCTCTCTCCATTCGTTATATTCGCGCCAAAATCCGGTAGCTAATGGCGTGCGCAGGGTACTCCGGTCGGCTTCCGCCAGACCAGTAAGCAGATTAAAGATGGGGCTGTGAATGGCTTCGGCATCCGAGGCATACGTGTCGCGGCAGACACGAGCAATAGCCTGCCGATCTTTCTCCAGAAATTCGGGGTCGGGCACACCGTCCGCATTGGTATGGTAGGGGATGGTACGCACGTTGAAAATGTCAAACGGCATGTAAGCACGCCCTGATTGGATATGCACGACACCCCGTTTCCGAAAAGCATGGCGTACCCCCAATTCATAAAAGACATTGGCGTTATCAATGCTCATATCGGCAATGACCAGATCAGCCAGCAGCAATTCCTGAAACATGTCGGTGAGAATATCGCCGCTGACGGTTTCTTCATCAGCGCGGAAGGCTTCAAAGCCAGCTTCTTCCAGAACCGGTTTGATGAGGTCGGCATAAATAGCATTAAAATCAAGTGTCTGCCCCTCAAACCCTTTCTTCTTACCAAAGGGCATCACTACAAAGGCGTGGGGACGAGAAGTTGGCCCTTTGTCATCCATTTTGTGCGTTTCTTCAAAGAGTTCTTGTAACGATGTTTCAGTTTCTTCAACTGGCTGTGGTAAGCTGGCTTTTGCCTGCCCTGCTAGCGTGGCCTGGGCGGGGGGCTGAGTGACAGTAGTGGTTGGTGTAGCCTGTTTTTTGCGCACGGCCGTGCCCTTCCCATTGGCGCCTTCTGCAATTTGCAATGTGGATTCCTTTGTGTCATCTACCATAAGGTTGCCTCCATTAACCCTGTTCATCCTGGGCTGCTTTGGCTAATGCCTGTTTAATCGCTTCGTCCGAAACCTGTAAGCCCTTTTCTAACAGGCGATCCACAGCATCGTCAACGGCCGTATCTGACGCCGATCCATTTGTTGGCTCAGTTTGTTCACCATTTTCCGGCCCGCTGCCAGCTTCAGAGGTGAACTGAATTGGATATTTAATGTCCGGTGTGGCTTCGTAGGTAACATTAGCCCATTGCTCGTGTACGGCCGTACCCATGTCCTCAATAACCGCCGTAACGGGGGTAAAAGTGACCACAAATTTGACCTGTTCACCCGCCTTTTGGCGGAGTGCCGCCGCTTCTGTCACGGCCGTTTCCACTACTTCTTGGCCTGTTTCCACCCAAGCGGCCGCCTCGGCCGCAACCGCATCGCGGGCCTCGGCAGACTGGGTAACGGCTGCATCCATAGCCTCTTGAGCAGTCTCTGACCAGGCTGCCGCTTCTTCAGCAATGCTTGTCGCGGCAGTTTCACGGATAGCGGCCGATTGGGCCGCGGCCGTGTCTACCGCATCTTGGGCTGTCTCTGACCAGGCCGCAGTCTCCGCAGCCACGGCAGCAGCCGTGCCTTCTCGCACAGCGCCAACTTCGGCAATAGCTTCAGCGGTGCTTTCCACTGCCGCTTCTCGCCACGCAGACGCTTCTTCCAGGGCCATATCCCGGCTGGCTTCCATAGCCAGCCGAGTGGCATCTGCCTCAGCCGCCGCCGCTTCGGCCGTTTCGGCCATACTCTCGCGGGCCGCCACCGATTGAGCGGTTGCCATTGTCATGGCTTCTTGCGCTGCCTGTCCCCAGGCCACGGCTTCAGCGGCCGTGGCCGCACGGGCAGTGGCAGATTGGGACCCGGCCGTGTCCACCGTCTCTTGGGCGGTCTCCCCCCAGGCGACAGCTTCGGCGGCGGCGGCTTCGCGCACAACAGCAGATTGAGCAACAGCAGCAGCGGCGCTATCCTGTGCTGTTTCACGCCAGGCAGCCGCTTCTTCCAGAGCCGCGTCCCGGCTTGTTTCCAGGGCCATGCGGGCGGCAGCAGCTTCACTGGCCGCCGCATCAACCGATTCACCAATGGTCTGGTTGAGTGCCATCGCTTCGCTAGACACGGCCGTGACCATACCAGACACCGTTGCCGCTGCATCTGTGGCCACAGCTGCCAACTGCTCTGTAGCCTGTGCAAAAACGGCCTGCGATTCCGCGAGTAGTTTCTTCTGCAACTCTGCATGTGTTGAAGCCGACACCTGTATCATTTCTTCAACCAGTTTTTTATCTTCATCCTCAACACCAGCCAGTGTCTCTTGCATCGAGCGCAGCCACTCACTATTTTGGGCAAACATCAGATTTTCAGTAGCCAGTACCATCTTGTAAAATTCCGAGTCTGTTTGTTCGGTGCTGGATAATGCAAACCAATAATCGCGGATAATTGCCAGCTCCAATTTTACTTTACTGTAATTGGCAATGGTTTGTTCACGGTTACGCAATTCTTCCCATCCGGTCAGGGCTGCCGCAAGCGAGGCGGTTAGCGCGACCCAAACAGCAAAAGGGCCACCCAGAGCAGCCAGCAATGAGCCGGCTCCACCCATCAATAAAATTGCAATCGTCAGATTACGTTTGGCTTTGCCCAGCCGCACAATGCGTCCTTCATGCCAGGAAAGTTGTTCTTGTAAACGGTATCTCATGTACTCTTCTGGCGTGAGGTCGGCAAAACCAGGATCACTGTTAGGATTGTCGGGAGAATAATAAAGGGGCAAAACACCGCGGTAAGGTTCAGTATCTAGCTTTTGACCGCTGGCCTTGTATATCTGACGCTGGATATTGGCCAGCCGATTGCTGAGCCACTTATTGCGGTCGGGATACTGTTTTAGCACCGTGCGGTAAATGTAGATTTCCTTTTTGATCTCTTCTGCCCCGGCACGCATGGCCAGCCAACGGCCGTCGCCCAACTCCCGACTGGTGAAGGCAGCAAGGATTGAACCCGCCAGTGGTGTGAGAATCAGCATCACTTTCAGTGCAGCTTGTGCTGTGACGGGAAATTCTGGACTATACACATCGGTAACGATTGCCAAAACAGTAGCCACAATACCCAGGATTGCTACCCATTTACGCAGTCTTAGATGGCGTTTGCTTAGTTTGTCGGCATTTGTGTCCAGTTCAGCATGGTGCATCCACGCCTTCTCTAAAATAGCCGGGCGGCTGATCTCGGTTGCTGATTCCATATAAATCTCTCCTGGTATGAAATTGAAATTGTACGTCTAATGAATTTATGCCGAATTGCTATTCGCCTGATAACGCCACATTGGCAGGTTGGTGGTGAACAGTAGGGTACTTGTGAGACCGGTATGCGCCTATAGTCTGGTAGTACCGGGCTTGGGCTTCTTGCAGCAAGCACATTTTGCGCTTTTTGGAGCAAAATGTCAATTGACATAATGGTCATAACACGAGTTGTGCCTTACCCGACAAGGGCTGATACAATCCGGGGCTATGAACAATTCACGTTTATTGATTACCATCCTCTCAATTCTGGCCCTCTTGCTGTTTGTAAGCGGGGGGGTACTGCTGTATCTGGGGCTACAGACAGCAGAAGCAACCGAAGCAGATGCTACGGCCGTAGCCGTGCCTACCCAAAACATCGAAACGGCCGTCGCCGGAACAGTAGCGGCTGTGGCCACCGCTTCGGCCACACCGGCTACACAAATTGCTGAACAGCCACCGACAGCATTAGCAACGGCTACCAACGCCATCCCACCTACCGTAACACCCGTACCCACTATCGCTGCGACAGACACACCTGTGCCAACAGACACACCACCGCCAACAGAAACGCCAACGGCCGTGCCCCCCACCAACACACCCGTACCGGTGATCTTGCCTACCGCTACCGCAACACCCGTACCCCCCACCAATACGCCGGCCCCCCCTGCTGGTCCCCAACCGGGTAATCATAGAGGTCTGATTGCCACCAATTTTGCCTTGCAAGATTGGCGCACAAATCCCACCGTCAACGGCGAAATCTGGTATGAGTGGACCATTGCCAACACCTCAGGCGCTGGCGTACCCTATTCCACAATTGGCGTCTTGCCACGCAAAGACGGCGTAGACCGCCCCCAGTGGTACCAAAATAACTGGGGCGGTAACAATGATGTCATGCCGCCAGAAGGTCTAAGCTGGCCCTCCTGGCTTTCATTACCGGAACCTGGAAATTACACATTGCGGGTCGTTGTCTGCTTTGATGGATTCCAAACCTGTTTGAATGGACAGGGAACATTCCACACATTATCAAATGAGATTCCTATTACCATTCGGTGATTTGTAGAAATTGGGGCCAGGGGCAGGCCCCGATTTCTGTATAAATAATGAAGCTCTGGTTGTTGCGGCTGGCAAAAATCATCACCGGCCATTGGCTGGAGATTTTGTTGTTATTCATGGCGGCATTGGCCGGGGTGAGTGTGGTTGCCTGGCTGGCGACCCGCTTAAGCGGGGGGCAGTTAGTCGGGTGGTTGATCGTCACGGCCGTTATTCTGACCTTTACCATTGAGATAAGCCGCTACCGCACCTTCCAACACCTGAACGTGCTGCGCCGACAGGCCGAAGCCAGTGGCGCGCTCGGCCAGGAAATCACCGCCAACCCGGATTTTGAGAGCTTGCTGGCCGATATTACCCATTTGCTAAAATTACAGTTTCAGTTTGATTATGTGGGACTGTTTTTGCTAGAAAAAGACCTCTCCATTTCGCGCATTTCCCAGGTGGGTGCTGTGTCTCATTCCTATAGCATTGGCGCTTATCTGGACGGCCGTCAGGCCATGGGGGCGGCTGCCTGGCAGCAAGAAACGGTGTGCGCCAACAATGGTATTTGTGATCTACCCGGTATCAACCCCCATTTGCTGCCCCGGATGCGTTCAGAATTGGCGCTTCCCCTGGTAGCCGGGCAAAAGTTGATGGGTGTGTTGGATATTCAAAGCCGGGATGTGATGGCCTTTGAAGCGGATCATATTCTGGCTTTGCAATCATTGGCCGCACAAACGGCCGTAGCCATTCGCAACGCCGTCCTTTACCAGCGTGAATCTGGGCGGCGGCACATGGCCGAAACACTGTATGAAATTGGTCTGGCCCTCTCTGGCACGCTCAACCGCGAAGAAGTATTAGGCAACATCTTGGAGCAATTGGCTACAGTCGTTCCTTATGATCGGGCCGCGCTCCTTTTGCACGAGAATAGCGAATTGGAAATTGTGGCCGCACGGGGCTTTCCCGATCATACCCAACCTCTGCAAATACGCATTTCCCTGAACACAGGCGACGAAAACGACATTTACCTCATCATTCATCGGACACAAAAACCATTGGTCGTACCCGATGTTTCTAAACAGCCAAACTGGACGCATGTGACTGGGCTGCCTGAGGCCAAATCATGGCTGGGTGTACCCCTTATTCATGAAAAGCAAGTCATCGGCATGTTATCTCTTGTTCGGGAACGAGATGAGGCCTACAGCCAGGAAGACACCTCGCCGGCCACCACATTTGCCGTGCAAGCCGCCGTAGCCTTGCACAATGCTGAACTATATAACCGCATTGACCAGTTCAATCGGCAACTGGCCTATGAAGTGGAAAAGCGCACAGAAGCCGTTATTCAACTGGCACGGTTAGATCAGGCTAAAACCGATTTCATTAATGTAGCCGCACACGAGCTGCGCACACCGCTGACAACGATCCGCGGATACAGCCAAATGCTGCTTCAGGAGTCGGATATTGCCCAAAACAACTATTTTAATGAGCTGGTGACTGGTATTTTCCAGGGCGCAATCCGGCTGCATGAAGTAGTCAACAATATGCTGAACGTAGCCAAAATTGACAATCAGGCATTAGAGTTGCATTTTCAGCCGCTTTCGTTAGGACATTTGTTGGAACGGGTGCATCTGTCACTGGCGGAAGCGTTGGCGCAGCGCAATCTGTTGTTAGCCATGGAGCCGATGACGGCCGTGCCAGACATTGAAGGCGATGTGGAAGGATTGCGTTCTGTCTTCTCCCATCTTTTGCTTAACGCCATCAAATACACGCCAGATGGTGGGCGTATTACCATCACCCATGCTCTGCTGCCAGGTCAAGAGGGAGACACGGCCGTGCCCGGTTATGTTGAAATTATCATCAGCGATACAGGCATCGGCATTCCCCCCGATGCACGTGAACTTATCTTTTCCAAATTCTACCAGACGGGGCAGATTGCCCTGCATTCCAGTGGTAAGACCAAATTCAAAGGTGGCGGTTCTGGCTTAGGGCTGGCTATTGTACGGGGCATTGTGGAAGCCCACAACGGCAAAGTATGGGCTGAAAGCGCCGGGTATGATGAAAACGCCTTGCCCGGCAGTCATTTTCATGTGGTATTGCCGGTCGTTCAGCCGTAGCTGGCAATCGGATTGCGGTTCACGGATTCAGGAAAGTTGACAGTCTTCCCCCTAACGGGTAGGATAACATGTCGGGCATATCCCAGATCGGGTATGCCTGCATTTTTTATCAACGAAGGAGAACCCCATGCGTCGTGAAGTTCTCACGTGGTCTGATGTAGACAAATTGATTGATTATTTAACGCCGCAGATTCACGGCCGTTATGACAGTATGGTCATCATTACACGCGGCGGCATCATACCGGGCGGACTGTTGGCCGAGGCCCTCAACATCACCTATGTATTGACCGCCTCCGTGCGTTTCCCGGCTGACTTCCCCGGCCTGCAAATTCCTGGCCCAGAAAAATATGCCATTCCTGAATTTATTCAATTTCCGGCTGACGCCGCGTTAGCCGGACGGCGGGTATTGGTAGTGGATGATGTCTGGACGAAAGGGCGCAATATGGTCACAGTCGCCAATCGAATTGACGCCGCTGGCGGAACGCCTGATACCTGCGTGCTGCATTACAAACCATCCACCTCCCTTTATCCTGGCATCACACCTACTTATTATGCCGCCGTTACCGATGCCTATATCATCTACCCCTGGGAATTGGATCGTGGCCCGGAAGTACTCGGCGTCTGGAATTAAATAAGCCAGGCCACACATTTCAAAGTGCATCCAAAAGGCCGCTGCCAGAGCAACGGCCTTTTTAGCAGGTAAGGTAAAGGGTAATCTCGCTGCGGTTGTGGAAAAGCTGCCGCGCGCCGACGAGGGTATAAACGGGGCGAAGAACGGCGAGCGCCTGATTGACGATCATTTGCCGGCCGGACGGCCGTCCCTCCTCCATCTTATCCCCTTCTGGTAGTTTCAACGTCATCAGGGCGCAGCCGTGCCGGTGCAAAAAAGGGGCAAAGGCTGCCATCAACTCTGCTGAATAGCGGGCATCCAGTCGCATATCATTCACCAGCAGATCAAAGCGGTCAGGCTGCTGCTGCAAGTAGGCTTCGGCCGTCTGGCGCAAGTGGCGCACATTCTTGTCCTGGTAAAGAGAGGGGTGCAAGGCAGCCGGGTCTACGGCCGTGACAAACTGCCCCTGTTGCCGCAAAATGCGCGTCCAGCCGCCTGGCGCAGCACCCAGATCCAAAGCCACGCCGCCAGCCGGTAACTGAATGTGAAAAACCGATAACGCTTCCAGCAGCTTAAACTCCGCCCGGCTGATTTGCCCCGGCTGCCGGGCGAAGCGGTGCATCCCCCCAGCCCAATCAGACAAGTTTTGCGCCGCCAGAGATATGCCAGCATAAGCAATTTCTTCTGTAATGACGAGGGAGAGAACTTGTAGCGGCTGGCGCACATCCAACGGCGCACCGGTGTGCTGTTGCAAATTATGGGCCACGGCCGTGTTCACATCAAATGGCTTATACAGCAAATCCCCAAGAATGCGCGTCTGCACTGAAAAAGGAAGATCGTCATCGAACCAGGCTGCCAGATCAGTGCCTACCACTTCGGCCAACAAAGGTACATCTGCTGCCAGTCCGGTGATGGGCAACGCCAGATGCACAGGGCAAATATGGCGGGCAAAGATAGGGGGCTGCTGCCGCCATTGTTCAGCCAGGGTGAAAAAGTTCACGGCCGTGACGGCCCACACACCCTCCGCCAGTACAGCAGATTGCGCCGACGGCTGCACCTGCGCCAACTCCGCCCAGGCCAGGTCAATAAAGTGAGGATTGGCGGTGAGAATTAAGGATGGAGTTTGCATGAGATTGGAGATAAGCAGATCGGGTAACCTCTTCTCTTACCCTTCTGCCTGGGTCTCCCCTTCTCGCGCCACACCAGGGCCACGCCCGTCGGTTCGTTCCAGGCCGTGCAGGTGTTCGACACGGCCGTGAAAGTGTAGCCGCCAAGTCTCGCGCGACGGATGCTCTACATATTCAAAGTGGGCTATGCTAGTGTTTTTGCTCCACACCTCGCAGCGGCGGAAGGGGCCAATGTTAAACATATGGTCAAAGGCCAGTTCAATAACACCACCATGGCAGACCACCATCACCGTTTGCGTCCGGTGTTTTTCAATCATTTCCTCCACAAAGTGACCGATACGCACCCGAAAGTGCATCAGTGATTCACTGTCTGGGCGAGTAGGCGTTAAGGGGGCAAACGGCCGTTCACTGCCCCAAAATGGGCCATAATCCGGCAAATCATCATTTGGCCAGGGGGTATGATCCAGCCGGTTATTCCCCACTTCGCGCAGCCGGTCATCTGGCGTAATGGGTAATTGATAAGCGTGGGCAATGGGTGCGGCCGTTTCCAGCGCCCGCCGCATAGTACTGGCATACAACACATCGAGAGTCGCTATTTCACCCGGCAGCCAATCGGCTAACGCCTGTGCCTGCTGCTGCCCCAATGGCGTCAAACCTTCATCCCGATTGCCGCCGCTCCATTCTCGCAAATTGACAAAACTTTCACCATGCCGCACAAAATATAAATGCATATACTTACCTCAGTTTCAATAATGTAGTCAGATTATGCCACAAGACAAGGGTAATCTGTAAAAAAGCTATGCTAGAAATCATTGATCTGAGTCAAGAAATCTTTTCAGGTATGCCTATATTTCCCGGCTTACCAGAGGTAACGATCACAATGCACGTCTCGCACGAGGAATGGGAAGGTATTACCGACAGCGCGGTGGTTTCCCCGGCTGTCAATCGGCTGGAACTGGGTGAACACACCGGTACCCATGTAGACGCGCTGAATCATATGGCACGGCCGTATCGTGATCACTCCATAGACACGATGCCGCTTACCATGTTTTATACCGAAGGCATTTGCCTTGACCTGTCGGGCAAGCGGCTGCGAGAATTGATTGAGGTGATTGACTTGGAACGAGCGTTGGTCACGGCCGTGCAGGAAATCAGGCCAGGCGATACCGTTCTGCTCTACACCGACCATTATCGCCGCGCCTTTGGCACGGCCGATTGGCCGCATGGCCCCGGCATCAGCAGCGCCAGTGCCCGCTGGCTGGGGCAGCAAGGGATTGCCGCCTTTGGCGTAGAGACAATGGCCCCTGGCGTACGCGGCGTGTCTAACCGAGAAGTGCATCACATTTGCGGGGAGATGGGCTTCACCCATTACGAAAATATGATCAACCTGCACCAACTCATCGGCCGGGGGCGTTTCCAATTCATCGGCCTGCCACTGAAAATACGCGGCGGCACCGGCTCTCCGGTGCGGGCCGTGGCCGTGTTTGAGGGGCACTTATGAACCACATGCCATATCCAGGCCAAAGGCTGAAAATAACAAACCCTGATTACATTGTTCTCAGCGAAGAGTGGGTGGTGCTTACTGTGGAGTATCCAACCATTATATTTTCCTGCACCAAATGGTGGGATTACAATGCCATCACCATGCAGGGGCAAACGTCGGAAACGGTAAGTGGGAATATCGTGAAAGCAGATGATGAAGAGATCATTGTGGCCTTCGTGCGTTATTCCGGCCAGGCTGAAGTGGGGCTGGCGATTCGCGGCGACCAGGCGACTTATCTGAGCCGTCTGGAACCGCAACAATATGCCTGACGGCCGTACTGGTCATACTCCCTTGACTAACAAATTGCGGTAAACTTATGGCTGTTGAACAGCCAACAGCAGCTAAATCAGGAGAACAGCCAGATGCTTGAAATTCAATTCCGCCCTGCCCACGTCAAGGACGAAGCTCAGCTTCAAGCCATCCGCCACGCCGCCTTTGCGCCTGTGTTCACCTCGTTCCGCGCCCTCCTCGGCGACGAAATCTACGACCTGGCGCAACGGCGGCACGATGAAGCCCAGGGAGGATACCTGACGTCACTGTTGGCAGCGGATTCTGGATGGGATCTGTACGTAGCGCAATTGGGTAACGAAATCGTCGGCTTCGTGTCTGTCCAGTTTAACCGGGAAACACTTGTGGGTGAGATAGGTCTGAATGCGGTTGACCCGGCGTGGGCCGGCCAGGGGATTGGCGCGGCGATGTATGAGTTTGTACTGGCGCGCATGAAGGAGGCGGGGATGCAGGTAGCGACTGTTTCCACCGGGGGTGACCCCAGCCACGCCCCGGCCCGACGCGCTTATCAAAAGGTAGGATTTGACGCGGCGGTCCCCAGTGTGTGGATGTGCCGCAAGCTCTGATGGAACAGGAACGACACATTTACCTGGAAGACATTCCGCTGGATGAGGCATGGGCGGCCTGGCGAACAGCGTTAGCCGAAGCAGGATTATGGCAGCCTTTGAAAGCAGAAGAAGTGACGCTGGCCGAGGCCAACGGCCGTACCACCGCCACTGCCATCTGGGCCAGACTTTCCTCCCCACACTACCACGCCAGCGCCATGGACGGCTTTGCCGTGCGCGCCGAGGACAGCCACACCGCCACCGAAACCAGCCCCGTCCGCTTGACGCTGGTGGACGATTTTGATCCCGCCAACACCTCCGACCTGCGCCCGGCTAAAGCGGTCAACACCGGCCATCCCCTGCCCACCTGGGCCAACAGCGTGGTGATGATTGAACATACGCAGCCGGTAAGGGACGAACACGGCCGTGCCGCCATCGAAATTCGCGCTTCCTTACCACCCTGGCAGCATGTCCGGGCCATGGGCGAAGATATGGTGGCTACAGAGTTGGTACTGCCCGCCAACCATACCCTGCGCCCGGTGGATTTGGGCGCGCTGGCCGGGTCGGGGCACACGGCCGTAACCGTCTACCGCCGTCCCCGTGTGGCCATCATCCCCACCGGCTCCGAACTCGTCGCCCCGGAAGATGTGGCCCGCAACGGCCCCTATCCCGGCCAGATCATCGAGTACAACAGCCTGGTGCTGGCCGCCCAGGTGGAAAATTGGGGCGGCCAACCCACCCGTTGGCCGATAGTGCCCGATGAATTTGCGGCCATTCAAACGGCCGTGCGCCAGGCCGCCCGCACCCACGACCTCATCCTGCTCAATGCTGGCTCCTCCGCCGGTTCCGAAGATTACACCGCCCATGTAGTGCAATCGCTGGGCACATTGCTGGTGCATGGTGTGGCGGTTCGCCCCGGCCATCCAGTCATTTTAGGCATGATCCAATCTGACAAAGTGACAAGGTGGCAAGGTGACACGGTGACACCCTCCCACCCCATCGCGCCCATCATCGGCGTCCCTGGCTACCCGGTCAGCGCGGCACTGACGGGCGAGATTTTTGTAGAGCCGCTGCTGGCGCGGTGGCGGGGGCAACCACCGCACCAGCCGCAGACTCTCACGGCCGTGCTCACCCGCAAAGTGGTTTCCCACACCGGCGATGACGATTTTGTGCGCGTGGCGGTGGGCAAAGTGGGCGGGCGCACCCTGGCCACGCCCATCAGCCGGGGGGCGGGCGTCATCTCCTCACTGGTACGGGCGGATGGCATTATGCGCATTCCCCGTTTTAGCGAAGGGGCGGATGTGGGCACGGCCGTGACCGTCCACCTCTACCGCCCCGCCCACGAGATCGCCAATAGCATCCTGGCCATCGGCAGCCACGATCTCACGCTCGATCTCCTGGCCCAATTTCTGGCCGAACGCAGTCAACATCGGTTAGTATCCGCCAATGTGGGCAGCCTGGGCGGGCTGGTGGCGCTGCGACGCGGCGAAGCCCACCTGGCAGGTTCCCACCTGCTTGATCCCGCAACGGGCACATACAACATCAGCTACATCCACCAATACCTGCCCGGCGAGAACATCATGCTGGTCACGCTGGTTGGCCGGGAACAGGGGTGGATGGTGGCAAAAGGTAATCCCAAACGGGTGCGTGGTTGGGCAGATGCCGCTAACGAGGATGTGCAAATTGTGAACCGGCAACGGGGGGCGGGCACACGGGTGCTGCTGGATTATGAATTGGGCAAATTAGGGATTACGCCGGAGCAGGTGCGGGGCTACGGCCGTGAAGAGTACACCCATCTGGCTGTGGCTGCGGCCGTTGCTTCTGGCACCGCCGACGCCGGGTTGGGCATTCGCGCTGCCGCCCGTGCGCTGGAGCTAGACTTTGTGCCCCTGGCACATGAGCAGTATGACCTGGTGATTCCGCAACTCTATTTTGAAGGGGAACTATTACGGCCGTTGCTGGATTTATTGCACGACGCGGATTTCAGGATGGCTGTGGCTACTATGCCCGGTTATGATATTGCCCCAATGGGGCAGACCAGGAGTGTTAGGTGACTTGAAGTTCAAACTCTGACCTCCCCCCTGGCTTATTGATCACCTCTATAATAAGAGCTGACAATTTTATCGAGAGCGTAAATGGCATGTGACGGCCGTACCACTGTCTCCGCTATCCCCATTTTAGCTAACATCCGTTTGAGAATCTGGTTTGCCAGCGGCGTGGGATCACCAATGACTGTGCGCCGCTCCAAAAAATCCACAATCAACTGCACATCCTCACTGCTCAGCCGGTCTACCGGCCACTGTTCGGCCAGGCTTTCCGTTTCACCGGGGGCGCGCAGCGACGGCCGTGTCTGGGCCACACGGCTGCTCTTATCCAGCGTCGCCAGCGTAATCTCCGCCTGCTCCCGCACCACCAGCGTGCCCGCTGCCAGGTCGCCCAACCGCCGGGACTGCCCATCCACAAACATGGTGATGATGCCCAGGCCATAGGCAAACGGCAGAAAATCCACCAGCCGCACCAGATTGCGGATGATGGATTCGCTGATGGTGATCGGGGTGCCATCGCGCCGGATGACACGCAGCTTCATCACCTTCTTGCCAGGGCTGCTGCCATTCCAGCGCATCTCAAAAAAGATGTAATAGCTGCCCAATATGGCAAATACCAACAAAATATAGATAGCGAGAAAGAGACTACGAAGTTGTTCAGAGGGGCTACCGAATAAAAGTCCCATTCCAAACAAAGCCACCAATTCCAGTCCGATGATGAGCAGCGAATCTATCAGCGCGGCCATAAAGCGTGAGCCAATGCCCACCACCTCGTGGCCAAACATGACATTTTCCGGCGTGTCAATCTGGAGAAATTCGTCAGGTGAACTCATGCGCCAATTGTACCTTCTATAGTGGCAAGTGGCAGGTTGCACGTAGCAGGTATTTACTTGCCACCTGCCACTTGCCATCTGCAACCTGCTACCTGTGTATAATTGCCCCATGAATGCCGAACAATTTTACCAATCCCGCCGCGCCGACTGGCAGCGGTTGTCCAGCCTGCTTGACCGCAGTCAGACCAATATCGGCCAGTTGTCGCCGGATGAGGTGAAACAAATGGGGCAACTCTACCGGGCGGTAACGTCTGATCTGGCGCTGGCGCAGCGGGAGTTTCCGCGCCATCAGGTGACGGCGTATTTGAACCAGTTGGTGGCGCGTGGTCATGCCATCATTTACCGCAGCGAGCCACTGGCGCTGCATAAAATCACGCGGTTTGCAAAGGTGACGTTCCCGCGTATGTTCCGGGAGACGTGGCCGTTCCAACTCACGGCCGTGCTCCTCCTGCTTGTCCCCGCTTTATTGGCCGGTCTGTGGCTGAACTGGCGCATTGATTCGGCAAATTGGCTGATGCCAACGGCCGTGCAAGCCCTCATCCCCATGATTGAAGAGCAAGAGTTGTGGGTGAACATTCCGGTGGCGGAACGGCCGTATACCTCCACCTTCATTATGACCAACAACATCCGCGTTGCCGTCCTCGCTTTTGCCGGGGGACTGACCGCCGGATTGCTCACCATCTATGTGCTGCTGTTCAACGGACTGCTGCTGGGGGCTGTCACCGGTGTTACCGCCCATTACGACGTGGGCTTTGAACTGTGGACCTTTGTCATCGGGCACGGCGTCATTGAACTGACCACCATCTACATCGCCGGGGCGTCCGGGCTGATGATGGGTTGGGCCATCATCCATCCCGGCCTGCACCGCCGCCGTGACGCGCTGACCCAGGCCGCCCGCCGCGCCGTCGTCCTGATTGGCGGCTGCATCCCGCTGCTGGTCATCGCCGGGATTATTGAAGGCTTCATTTCGCCCAACGAAAACATCCCCGTGGCCATCAAGTGGGCGGTGGGCATAGGCACGGGGATTGTGTTGTATGCTTATCTTTTGTTAGGCGGTAAAGAGGGAAGAACATAAGTTATGAATCACGGCAGACGCGCATATGAGGGCTTTGACATAGTTCCAGAAACCAACACAGATGGATGGTGTTTTGGAGCTATTACCGTTTACGGTGGAACTGATTGTTCCTGCCCGCCTGGTGGGTGCGTAACAGGTGATGGCTTTGTCGAGGCTCCAGATGGGTCGCGAGCCGGAATTGTATGGAGTGTTGGTGAGTTTGAACCTTTCCGCATTGGCGAACCTGATCAAGACAGATGGGGCATCTTCGAAGTGCCCTTCGCACGACAGGTCAAGACGACACACGATCTGGTCTATTGCTTTCGAGAAGTACTTCCCTACCTTCAACAAGAGTTCGAAACAACAAGAGGCGCGGGGGCTGACGCTGGTCGTTAGCGGGTTAAAGTGAGTAGTACCTCGCCAAACTAAATTTGTGGATCTCGTAGGAACGGCTTATGAAAGTTAGGAAAATGTTTCGGTAATCCGTGCCTGGCGAATAAATTCGCGGCTACACAAAGCGAAGGTCGGCTTTGCTCTTTGTAACCGCGGTTTCAACCGCCGAGTTTATTACCGAGTCTCCGCGCTTCTGCGTTATTTCAGGAATTTCAACAATGGTCGTGTATTTTGTTTAAGGATTCCCCCCATCTGCGGGCGGCGCTGCAAGCGCTGTTTGTTACCTTTCTCTGGTCAACTTCCTGGGTGCTCATCAAGTTTGGCCTGGAAGAGATTCCGCCGCTGACTTTTGCCGGACTGCGGTATATGCTGGCTTTCCTGGTTCTGCTGCCATTTTTGTGGCGGCAGCCGGTGGAGGGCCAACGGCCGTCCCGCCTCCCCCCATCTCTCACCACCCTCACCAAAGCCGATTGGCTGCGTCTGATCCTGCTGGGCGTCGTCTTTTACGCCATCACCCAGGGGGCGCAGTTTGTGGCCCTGGCATATGCGCCCGCCGTGAGTGTGACCTTGATCTGGAGCTTCACGGCCGTTGCCGTCGCCCTGCTCGGCATTGTCACATTGGGCGAACGGCCGAATGGGGCGCAGTGGGTAGGCATGTTGCTGGCGTTAGCGGGCGCGGTACTTTATTTTTACCCGTTTGGCCTGGCGGAAGCGCAGTTTGTGGGCCTGTTGGCGGCGCTGGTGGGCATGTTGTCCAATTCGGTGGCGGCGGTGTTGGGGCGGTATGTGAACCGGGGTGGGCGGTTACGGCCGTTGACCGTCACCGTCGTCAGTATGGGCGTGGGGGCGCTGATTTTGCTGGCGGCGGGCATTGCCAGTCACGGCATCCCGGCGCTGCGCTGGCAAAGCTGGGCCATCATTGTCTGGCTGGCGGTGGTGAACACGGCCGTGGCCTTCACCCTGTGGAACCATACCTTGCGCACCCTCTCCGCCATGGAATCCACCGTCATCAACAATACCATGACGGTGCAGATTGCCATTTTGGCGGTGTTGTTTTTGGGGGAAACGCTGGACGGCCGTGAACTGTTGGGTTTGACGGCCGTTGTCGCCGGCACATTGATCGTGCAGATTCGCCGCAGCAAATAGATACACGGATTTGACGGATCAAACGGATTGTCGCGGATAAATCAAAAATCCGTGTTCATCCGTCAAATCCGCATCATCCGTGTATCTATTTCTTTAGAGCATTGTTTTGGCTTTGAGTTCCAGGTAGCGATTGATGACGGCGATGGAAAGCTGGTTGGCAGGCACATCCAGCGTCAGCACGCCGCGATTGCGCAGCGTGTCCAGCGCCACTTTGCGTTCGTCCAGCAGTTGGGCGGCGGCGGCGCGCTGGTAGACGGTTTGGGAATCCACCGGGCGCTGCCGGGCGGCCTGCACTACATCGGGATCACTAATTGTCACCACCAGCGGCAGGCTGCGCCGCGCCAGTACGGACACATGCGAGACCAATGCATCCATGCTCACCCCGCCGCTTAAATCGGTAAAAATGACGATGAGGGCGCGTTTGCGTTGTTTGGTTGCCAGGTAACTCAGGGCGCGCCGGTAATCGGACTCCACCGGCTCAGCTTCTACGGCGTAGAGCAGTTCCAACATGCGGTAAAACTGGCCGCGCCCCTGCCGGGGAGCCAGATATTGGCGCACGTCCTGGGCGAAGCTCATCATGCCCACTTTGTCCCCCTTGCCGCTGGCGACGTAGCCGAGCAGGAGGACGGCGTTGATGACGTAGTCCAACTTGGCCATGTGGGCCACGGGACTTTGCATCATGCGGCCTACGTCTAGCAGGGCGACCACGTTTTGGCTGCGTTCGGTCTGGTATTCGACGGTGACGGGGCGGTGGCGGCGGGCGGTGGCTTTCCAATCAATGCGGCGGTATTCGTCGTCGGGCAGGTATTCGCGCAGACGCTCAAATTCGGTGCCTTCGCCGAACTGGCGGGTGCTGCGCAGGCCAAGTTCTTGCAGCCGGTTGCGGCGCAGCAGCAGATCGTAGCGGCGCACGTCGAGCAGGTTGGGGTATACCTTGACGGCTTCGTCCAGGTCGGCGCGGCCCTGGCGCATGATGAGACCCAGCGGGCCAGGCCAGCGCAGGTTGAGTTTGCCAAAGGTGTAATCGCCGCGGCGCAGGGGGTGGACGTGGTAGGTGGTTTGCCATTGTTGGCGGGCGGGCACACGGCCGTATACCACCCGCATATCTACGCCAAACTCATCCGGCGGCTCGTCCCGCGCGGCAATGGCGATGGAGCGCGGGCTGCGGTTGCGCACCGTCAGGGTGATAGGGTTGTCTGCGCCCAGGCTGAGTTTGTCATCGTGGTCGCGGTGAACGTCAAAACGGTGGGTGAGGGGCTGCGCCAGCCGCCAATCTAGCGCCAAGAGCAACAGCAGCAGGATGATATAGGCCAGCCCCACCCATTGCAGCAGCGGCGCCCAGGTTCCCGCCGCGATGATGGGCGCAGCCAGGAGAAGGATCAGGAGGCCGCGGTTGGTGATGTGCATGGCTCGATGCAAGACCCTAAGGGTTTTCAGAAACCCTTAGGGTCTTGGCCGATTCCTTACCGGGGCACTTCTACCTGGCGCAGCAGGCGGCGGACGACGGCGTCGGGATTGAGACCTTCGATTTCCGCTTCCGGTTTGAGCAGGATGCGGTGGCGGTAGACGGGTAAGGTGACGTATTTCACGTCATCCGGCGTCACATAATCGCGCCCTTGCAGGGCGGCGTAGGTTTTGGACGCCAGCAATACATGGGTGGCGGCGCGGGTGCTGGCCCCCAATGTGAGGTCGGGTGACTGGCGGGAGGCGGCGGCCACCTGGGCGATGTACGTCAGGATGCCATCTTCGACGACGACCTGGTTGATGGCCTGCCGCGCGGTCACGATGTCGGCGGCGGGTAAGGTCACTTGCAGCCCGGCGGCGGCCAGATCGTGGGCGTCGAAGCCGTGATGGTAGCGACGCAGCACTTCGATGTCGTTGTCGAGTGTGCCGTAGGGAGTGAGGACTTTGAATAGGAAGCGGTCTAGTTGCGCTTCGGGCAGGGGGTAGGTGCCTTCGTATTCGATGGGGTTTTGGGTGGCGATGACCATGAAGGGGGGCGGCAGCAGGTAGCGTTCGCCTTCCAGGTTGATTTGCCGCTCTTCCATCGCTTCCAGCAGGGCGGATTGGGTTTTGGCGGGGGCGCGGTTGATTTCGTCGGCAAGCAGGATTTGGGTGAAGATAGGCCCTTTTTTGAGGAAGAATTGGCCGCTGGTGATGTCGAAGACGCTGGTGCCCAGGATGTCTGAGGGCATGAGGTCGGGCGTGAACTGGATGCGGGTGAATTGGGCCTGCACCAGATGGGCCAGGGTTTTGGCCATGAGGGTTTTGGCCGTTCCCGGAACCCCTTCCAGCAGCACATGTCCGCCGGTGAGCAGGGCAATGGTGAGCAGTTCAAAGGGTTCTTCCAGGCCAACCAGGACTTTATCTGCTTCCTGGCGCAGTTGTTGGGCGATGGGTTGGAGGGCTGTTGGGTTCATAGCTTCAATATCTTGTAAATGATGAGGATGCCGGCCACAAAGACGAGAAACGATAGAATTTCAAGGTTTATCTCATTGCTTGTGCCAACAGCTCCTTGAGAGAATGTTTCTGCTTCAAATTTGAGCAGCACGTACAAGAACATGCCGGCGATAAACCCGACAATGCCGATAACCAGGGCGGTTAGTCGCCCCATGATATGGGTCAACCGGGCTACCAGGCCCAGTCTGATCAGGATTTTGTTCGCCAGATGGTAGAACAAGACGATTGTTCCAATGGGTATCAGAATGTCTTTTATGGTGAGGACAAGCATGGACTCTGATTCAATGATGAGGGTTTCAAGCCAGGTAGAAACGCCTAAAGCGAGACCCAGAGCAAACCCTTTACAGAAGTTGGCGATGAGGGCAATGGTAAACGTCTGAACTTTATGGCTGGCTTTTTTATCCGCGACTTCTAATTCCATTTTTTTTGACCTCCGTGTATTGTTCCCCTACGGCCGTCGCATTTCTGCCGGCAGGAATGTTGTGCCCACTATACCCCATTTTGTCAGGTTCAAACAATCACTTTGGCAGACCACAATGGCGCACGGCCGTACCCATCCCCCACATGCCACAAAACAATGGTTTCCCGGTGCAGATGAGGAGAGAAAACCTGACAGGCCTCAAACGACCTGTCAGATTTTGTGTCAGTTTATGCTTTTTGGGGGATGGCCTGGGGAGAGAGACCGTTAGGTGAGGGAGCGGCGGCGGTTTCTTTTTGCAGTAACGGGCCGCCGACGGCCAGGAAGTCATACCCTTTCTCAACCAGGGTCATGTAGTCGGGAATCATGCGACGGCCGTCAATGACCAGATAGGGCGGCTTGACCGCTTTTTCAATGGTGCGCGAGAGACCACGAAACTCTTCCCAGTCGGTGGAGATAAACACGGCATCTGTGCCTTTGAGCGCATCCTGCACCGTCTCATGGTAAGTAATGCGCTCGAAAAGGTGATTCTTTTCCGGGTTGAACCAATATTCCTGGGCGGCCTGCATGGCCAGCGGATCATAGGTGCGGATTTCTTTTACACCTTTGCTCAAGAGGGATTCCACCGCTTTGAGGGCGGCCGAGTCGCGCATATCGTTGGTACGTTTTTTGAAGGCCAGCCCCAAGAGGGCTACCGTTTTCTGGTTGAAGTTGAAGTGGGCTTCATGCACGGCGCGGTCAATCAGGTAGGTTTTCTGGTATTCGTTGATGTTATAGACGGCTTGCAACAGGTCGGTGGAACAACCGGCCTGGTTGAGCTGGTAGATGAGAGATTGGATGTCTTTGCCAAAGCAGCTACCCCCAGCGCCGTTGCTGACGTAGGAACCCCAGGTGCTAATACGGCCGTCGGCCGTCACCCCAATCTTCAAATCCTCCATGCGCACATTGGGCAGGTTTTCGGCCACCCGTGCCCCAACGCCATTCCAGAAGGAGATATAAGTCAGCAGCAGGGTGTTGCCCATGTACTTGATGGCTTCGGCCGTTTCCGGCGTCGTTTCCACATACTTGATGCGCACATGGTTGACAAATTGGGAATACACCCGGCGCAAAATCTGGAAATCTTCAGCTGTATCCGCGCCGACAACAACACGGTCGGGGCGACGAGAGCCGTCAATGGCGTTGCCCTGCGCCAGGAATTCCGGGTTGGAGGCGACGCCGAAGTTTTCCACGCCATGTTCGGCCAACACGCGCTCCAACAGGCGGGCGGTGCCGATGGGCACAGTGCTTTTGTTGACCAACACGACCCGGTTTTTGGTAGGGCGGTCGGCTAATAATTTGGCAACATCGTTGGCCGCTTTCAGGTAATAGCTCAGGTCGGTGGAACCGTCCCGGTTGGGCGGGGTGTTGATGCACATGAAGAAGACGTCGGTTTCGTCAATGACCTGGCTGATGCTGCTGGTGAAGTGCAAGTAACGGCCGTGTGTCTCCTGAATGGCCTCATATAAACCGGGCTCGTTCACGTAATACTCAATTTGCGCCCGGTCGCCACTTTCATAGGCGGCGATCTTCTTGGGGTCAATGTCGTAGGCATACACCTCATGCCCCGCTTCTGCCAGGATGGCGGCGTGTGGTAAACCCACAAAACCTGTGCCGACAACGATTATTTTCATTACGATTTACTCCTTAATTGGGAGATTGGAGATTGGAGATGAGAGATTGTTAGTCGCAATCTCTCATCTCTAGTCTCTCATCTCTGATTTTTCATGCTCTGGGATTTGAAATGTCACGGCTTTCCCCGCCGGATTCAATCGCTCGATTATACACACACTGCACCGGGCAGGCGCAGCATGGATAAGGAAACAGGAAAACCCTTATGAACCGGCTTAATGGGGGAAGGGAATCGGTTAACGGTGGCGGCGGGCGAGCCAGAAGAGGCCGCCGCCGGCTATGAGTACACCCAGGATCGCCAGAGGCCATACGGCCGTACCCACCTCAGTAGTGTCCGGTTCTGGCGTGGTCGTTGGTGTGGGCAGGGGCGGCTGGTTGGTAGCCGTGGGCGGCACGGCCGTTGCCGTTGGCGTGGCGGTGTGGGTGAAGGTAGGAGATGATGTGGCGGTGGGCGCGATGGTATTGGTTGGCAGTGGTGTATGGGTGGTGGTGGGCGTGGCAGTCAGGGCGGCGGTGATAACCGGCGCTTCCCCGGCGCGGAACCAGCCGGTGGTACTGTCCGTCAGGAAAAATTCCAGCAACATCTCGCCCACCTTGGTATTACCGCTGCGCGAGGGGTGGGTGCAATCTTCGATCATATCCTCGGCCAGCCAGACACGGCCGTCGCTGCGCTCATTCTCCCCATCCATCCACAAATACGGCCCCCAACTCAGATAAGGCGCGACCACCTCACCTCTGGTCGGGTCGAAATTTAAGGCCGGGTCGCCATTGATTTGCCGCTCAATCAGCCACTTGACGGCAAAAGCGGTCTCGTAAGCCACCGGCTCCGGGCTGAGGCCACGTTCGTAGGTGTAGGAGCGGGTGCGGCTGGAAAGGTAGACCATTTTGAGGTTGGGGAAACGATTTTTTAGTTCGCGCACAATCGTTTCCAAATAGCCTTCTAGCTCCTGCGCCCGGTCGGGAAATTCGCCACCACGTGTGACCGTTTGTTTGATCCAGGCTACCTGCACCTGTTCGGGGGTAACGCGGGCGTGGTTTAACGAACCGGCCAGATTGGTCCACACATCGGTGTCGGCTGCCGCCCACCGGTCGGCGGTGCGCCCACCTTGCGCCCCGTTCACGGCCGTGACGTGTGGATTAACTACCGGATTCAGATGGAGCAATTCCAAAAAGGCGTGAAATTCCGAGGTGGTGTTGGACATGCCGACGGAAATGAGGACGATACGGCCGTCCGCGTCCGGTTCGCCTGTTTCGTCCAAGGGCACAATGGAGGCGGCAATCGTTTGCCCGGCAGTTTCGTGAGCGGGGGGACGTTGGTTACGGCCGTTGGGATACAGACCACCCGTGAAGCCTGTCGCCTGCCCATCCATGCGCACATATTCGGCCGTGCCCAGGTCGGTTAATGGTGTGGCCACGGGGATGAAGGGGCCGGCGCAGATTGTCTCTTGGGCATTGGCAACGTGTGGAGTGGGTTTGACGGCCGTGCCACTTCCCAACAAGACCAACAGGATAATGAGAAAAAGTCGTCTACTTATCATTTGTCTATCGCCGCGCACATCCAGACATCTGATTTCTTTGAGAAATCGGATGTCTGGCCTTGCCATCGCGTGTAAAAAACAGGATTTGCAGGATAATACAACAGAAGCAACTTGCAAAACAGGAAGATTATGACGGAACTGACAACAAATAGTAATCCAATAGAGACGTATTCTTCGGATGTAGAGATTGTGCAGGTGGATGGAGGGCCCGAAGCAACTTCGGGCCGCACCTTCATCATTGTTGGCACCGCCCACATCTCACAGGAATCCACCGATCTGGTGCGCCGGGTGATTGAGCAGGAACGGCCGGATGTGGTTTGTGTGGAACTGGATGAACAGCGTTACCAGACGCTTGCCAACCAGCGCAAATGGGAATCGCTCGATTTGCGCCAGGTCATTCGCCAGAAACAGATGATGACTCTCATCATCAACCTCATGCTCTCCTCATACCAGAAACGGTTGGGGCAAAAGCTGGGTGTGGCCCCCGGCACAGAACTGCTGGAAGCGACCAAAGTTGCCCAGGAATTGGGCATCCCCGTAGAACTGGTTGACCGCGATGTGCGCATCACCCTGCGCCGCGCCTGGAACAGCATGTCCTTTTGGGAAAAGAGCAAATTGCTCAGCGCCGGCCTGGCCGGGATGATAGAAGGGCAAGAAATCACGGAGGAGCAACTGGCCGAATTGCGGCAGACGGACGTGCTGACGGAGTTGATGCAGGAGTTGGGGCGCTTTATGCCCAAGCTCAAAACCGTGCTGATTGATGAGCGGGATACCTACATCACCCAGAAAACGTTGGCAGCGGAAGGGCAAAAGGTGGTGGCGGTGGTAGGCGCAGGGCATATGCAGGGCATTCGCCAATTGCTGGCAGCAAATCAACCCCAGGATTTATCACCGCTTGAGACCATCCCCCCACCTTCCAAAACAGGCACGATTATCGGTTGGGGGTTGCCGCTGTTGATGGTGTTGATGTTGGGGTACATTGGCGTGACGCAAGGGGCAGCGGCCTTTGGGCAAAATCTGGCGTACTGGATTCTGGCGGGCATGATCCTGTCGGCCATAGGTGCAATTGCGGCGCTGGCCCATCCGTTGACGGTGCTGGTAGCCTTTCTCACCGCGCCGTATGCCACGCTGAATCCGCTGATTGGCGTGGGCTATATTGCGGCGCTGGCGCAGGTTTATCTGCGGCCGCCCACCGTGAAACAGTTGCAGACGGTGGGGGATGATGTGAGCGTGCCCGGCCAATGGTGGCGCAACCGGCTGCTGCGGGTGATGTTGGTGTTTGTGTTTACGACCATTGGCAATTTGATCGGCAATTTTTTGGGGGCGAGTGAGATTATCCGTAACTTGTTTTAGCTTAGACCCTAAGGGTTTTTAGAAACCCTTAGGGTCTTCGGTTGATGATGATGAAGTGGCTCAAACGAATTTTGTTGGGGTTAGGGGGAATGATTGCCGTCGTGATTGTAATCTTCACGGCCGTGATTGTGTATGATTCGCTGTTTGGTCACGACTCGACGGAGTATACGAATGTGACGTTTACGGATGCGGCGGGTCAGGAATTGCATGGGTATCTGGCGCTGCCGCAGGGGGAAGGGACACACCCGGCGGTGTTGCTCATCCATGAATGGTGGGGACTGAATGAAGGGATGCTGGTGCTGGCGGAGGCGCTGGCGGCCGAGGGGTATGTGGTGCTGGCGGCCGATGCGTATCGAGGACAGGTGACAGACAAGTTCCCCCGTGCCATTTATCTGCGATTAGGCACACCGGAAGAGCAGGTGTTTAATGATATTGATGCGGCGTTGGCTTATTTGCGCAGCCGCCCGGAAGTGGATGATGAGCGTGTGGCTTCAATGGGCTTTTGTTTTGGCGGCGGCCATTCGCTGCAATTGGGGATGCGTCAGTCGGAAAATCTGGCGTTGACGATTTTGTATTATGGGGCGGTGGTAACGGAGCCGGATTTATTACGGCCGTTGACCGGTAATCAACCCGTCCTCGGCATCTTTGGCGCGGAGGATGCTTCCATTCCCACCGCCGATGTGCTGGAATTTGAAGCCGCCCTCAACAGCCTGAACATCCCCAATGAAATCATCATCTACGAAGGGGTAGGCCATGCTTTTCTGAATGAAGAAAACTACGACGAACCGGGCGCAGCGGGCGACGCCTGGCAGCAAACGCTGGACTTTTTGGCGACGAGTCTCAACGAGTAGTCAGCCAGAAGAAAGAGAATCCACAGATTCCGCAGATTTCACAGATAAGAAAATCTGTGCCCTCTGTGGATAAGTTTTGAAGGAGTGTAGCCTATGACCGATTCGCATGTTCAAACCCATTACCGTACTTGCAATTTATGTGAGGCGATGTGTGGCCTGGAGATTAAGGTGGAAGGGCAGCACATTCTCTCGATCAAGGGGGACAAGGATGACCCGTTTAGCCGGGGGCACATTTGCCCGAAGGCGACAGCGTTGGGGGATATTTACCATGACCCGGACAGGTTGAAGTATCCGGTGCGGCGCACGGCCGTTGGCTGGGAGCGCATCAGTTGGGAGGAGGCGCTTGACGAGGTGGTCAGTAATATCCAGCGCATTCAGGCGACACACGGCCGTAACGCCATCGGCGTCTATCTGGGCAACCCCAACGTGCATAATCTGGGTCTCATTTTGTACAACGCTCCCTTCATCCGCAGTTTGAAGACCAAGAACCGCTTCTCGGCTACGTCGGTGGATCAACTGCCGAGCCAGTACGCCGCCTATCTGATGTTTGGGCATCAGTTGTTGTTTCCAGTGCCGGATGTAGATCGCACGCACTATTTTTTGATGCTGGGGGCAAATCCGCTGGCCTCGAATGGCAGTTTGATGACGGCCGCAGGTATTGAGAACCGGCTCAAGGCATTGCAAAAGCGGGGTGGGAAGCTGGTGGTGATTGATCCGCGGCGGACGGAAACTGCCGTGCTTGCCAATGAACACCACTTCATTCACCCCGGTACGGACGCACTGTTTTTGCTGGCGTTGATTCATACGCTGGTGGCGGAGGGGTTGGTGAAGCCGGGGCGGTTGGCGGAATTTACCGATGGGCTGGAGACGATTGAGCGGTTGGCGGCGGAGTTTGCGCCGGAAGTTGTGGCCGGGTATTCGGGCATCGCGGCCGAGGAGACGCGGCGGATTGCCAGGGAGTTGGCGGCGGCAGAAAGTGGGGTGGTGTACGGCCGTATTGGTGTCTCCACACAGAAATTTGGCGGGCTGTGCCAGTGGTTGATCAACGTGCTAAATGTGCTGACGGGCAATCTGGATGCGCCGGGTGGGGCCATGTTTACACGGCCGGCGGTGGATGTGGTGGAGCTGACCACGCTGACGGGGCAGACGGGCAGTGTGGGCCGCGCCCACAGCCGGGTGCGAGGGCTGCCAGCGATGGGCGGTGAGTTCCCGGCGGCGGCGATGGCCGAGGAGATTTTGACGCCGGGTGAGGGGCAGATTCGGGGCATGATTACGGTGGCGGGCAACCCGGTGCTGTCTACGCCAAATGGGGGGCAGTTGGACGAGGCGTTGGCGCAGGTGGATTTTATGGTGGCGATTGATATTTACATCAACGAAACGACGCGCCACGCCAACATTATTTTGCCAACGACGACGGGGTTGGAAACGGAGCATTATGATCTGGTTTTCCATCTGTTGGCGGTGCGGAATACGGCGAAGTTTTCCCCGGCGTTGTTTGAACCGGAAGAGGGGATGCTGCATGATTGGCAGGTGTTGGCGGAATTGCGGCGACGGTTGGAGGGGAGTGGGCCGATTAACCGCAAGACGCTGCCGGGGAAGTTTGAATTTCAGAAGCGGCTGCGGCCGCATCAGTTGATTGATCTGGCGCTGCGGTTTGGGCCGTATGGGGCACGGCCGTTAAGCGGCACATCCACCGGCCATAATCTCACTCTGGCCAAACTGAAGCGCACGCCACATGGGGTTGACCTGGGGCCGCTGGAACCGATTTTGCAAGAGCGGCTGCTGACGCCGAATCGGCGGATTGTGCTGGCCCCGGAGCCTTTGGTGGCGGATGTGGCGCGGTTGAAGGAAGCCTATCCCCCGCCAGGAGTGGCACGGTCTGAAGAGCAGCCCTTCGGGACTGAGAGGCGGCCACAGCGAGATGAGTTGGTGTTGATTG
>CAYXUZ010000012.1:0-22078 GCA_964467705.1 uncultured Ardenticatenaceae bacterium
TTCTTCGCCGTCGTCTTTCTCCAGTCGGCGCTCGACAAGCTGACCGACACCGCCGGCAACCTCGAGTTCCTCGAGGGCCACTTCAAGCACAGCCCATTTCCCCCGCCGATGGTGCGGCAGATGTTCTGGGTGCTGACCGCCCTCGAGGCGGCGGCCGGCGTGCTGTGCGGGCTGGGGATCCTGTTCTTCAGCTTCACCGACGACGGGCTGAACCTCGCCTCGCTCGGCCTGGCCGTCGCCGGCCTGGCGCTGCTGGCGCTGATCACCGGCGTAGCTTCCGTATGTGCCGAGCTCTCGAGAGCTCGGCACATACGGAAGCTACGTCCCCCTACTCCGTCCCCCTACTCCTGGTTCAACGCACGTCCCAGGTATCGCCCTGGGCGAAGAGCGCGTCGAGGTCGCCCGGCCCCTGCCGGGTCTTGGCCTGCGCGACCTGGGCGTTGATCGCCTCGTCGTAGGTCGGGCGGGTGACGGCGCGCAGCACGCCGAGCGGCGTGGGGAAGGCGGGCGGGTGCATGGCGCCGAGCAGGAACGCCAGGGTGGCGTCCTGCTCGTCGTGCACCAGCACGTCGTCGGCGTTGGCGCCGGGGCCGAGCTGGACCACCTCCAGCTTGTGGCCGTTCATGCGGATGCCCTTGTCGCGCTGCTTGCCGAACAGCATCGGCTTGCCGTGCTCGAGCACCAGGGCGTGCTCGGGCTTGCTGTCCTTCTCGCTGACCGCCGACCAGGCGCCGTCGTTGAAGATGTTGCAGTTCTGCAGGATCTCGACGAAGGCGGTGCCGCGGTGCGCGCTGGCGCGGCGGATGGTCTCCTGCAGGTGCTTGGCGTCGACGTCGACCGTGCGGGCGACGAAGCTCGCCTCGGCGCCGAGCGCCACGGTCACCGGATTGAGCGGGTAGTCGATCGAGCCGAGCGGCGTCGACTTGGTCACCTTGCCCATCTCCGAGGTCGGCGAGTACTGGCCCTTGGTCAGGCCGTAGATGCGGTTGTTGAACAGCAGCAGGTTGAGGTCGATGTTGCGCCGCAGCGCGTGCAGCATGTGGTTGCCGCCGATGCTGAGGCCGTCGCCGTCGCCGGTGACCACCCACACCGACAGCTCCGGCCGCGCCGCCTTGAGGCCGGTGGCGATCGCCGGCGCGCGGCCGTGGATGGAGTGGAAGCCGTAGGTGTTCATGTAATACGGGAAGCGGCTGGAACAGCCAATCCCAGAGATAAACACAATATCCTCTCTGGCCACGCCAATGTCTGGCATCGTCTTTTGCACTTGCGCCAGAATGGAATAATCGCCACAACCAGGGCACCAGCGTACCGTCTGGTTAGACACAAAATCATGCCGGGTTAAAGAAATCGTTTCAGTCGTCATGCTCTTTGTTCCTGTAAACAAGCGGTTTACCGATAACCGATTACTTCCACAATCTTGTTATACACTTCATCAATTTTGAACGGCCGTGCCTGCATCTTCGGATATGATTGCACATTCAGCGCAAAACGGCCGCGCAGCAAAAAGGCCAACTGCCCGCCGTTTAGCTCTGGCACCAACACCCGCCGATAGTGACTTAACACATCCCGCAAATTAGCCGGAAATGGGTTCAGGTAACGTACATGGGCATGAGCTACCGAGTAGCCATCAGCCTGTGCCCGTTGCACGGCCGAACGTACCGCTCCATACGTTCCTCCCCAACTCACCACCAGCAAATCACCAGACTTCGGCCCATACACAGCTTGTGGGGGAATTGTTTCCGCCAACCGGGCGATTTTATCTTTGCGCTCAAAGTACATCTGTTCATTGTGCTGCGGGTCATAGGACACATTGCCGGTGCGCGGCGCTTTGCTCAGGCCACCAATCCGGTGTTCCAGGCCGGGCGTACCAGGGATGGCCCACGGCCGTCCGCCTGTTTCCGGGTCACGTTCATAAGGCAGATAGGGCGCATCACCATTGAGGTCGCCGCGTGGATGGTTTACCTCAATCACCGGAATCATCTCCGGGTCAGGAATTCGCCACGGTTCCGAACTGTTTGCCAGAAAGCCATCCGACAACAAGATCACCGGCGACATGCTGCGCACCGCCAGCCGCGCCGCCTCATACGCCATGTCAAAACAATCCGCCGGGCTTTGGGGGGCCAATACCACAATAGGGCTTTCCCCATTGCGGCCAAACATTGCTTGCAGCAAATCCGCCTGCTCCGTCTTGGTGGGTAGCCCGGTGCTGGGGCCACCGCGCTGCACATTCACAATCACCATCGGCAGTTCCAGCATGATGGCCAGGTTCATGGCCTCGCTCTTGAGCGCCACCCCTGGCCCGCTGGTGCCCGTCACGGCCAGCGCCCCACCAAATGCAGCGCCAATGACCGACCCCATCGCCGCAATTTCATCTTCTGCCTGGAAAGTGCGCACGTCAAAATGGCGCAGCGGGGCCAGCGCGTGCAAGATGTCGCTGGCTGGGGTAATGGGATATGTGCCATAGAAGAGTGGTTTGCCCATCTTCTTGGCGGCCGTTACCAGTCCCATAGCCACCGCTTCATTGCCCGTCACCTTGCGATATGTGCCTGGCGGCAGCGTGGCCGGCCTGATACGATACCGATGCTGAAAAGCGCGGGTGGTATCGCCAAAAAAGTAACCGGCCTGCAATGCCCGGCTGTTGGCTTCATAAATTTCTGGTCGTTTGGCAAATTTCTTCTTCAGCCAATCCAGCGTCGTCTCCATGGGCCGGTCAAACATCCAGAAAGCGATGCCCAGAGCAAAAAAGTTCTGAGAACGATCCTTTTCTTTATTGCCAATCCCCTCAATATCTTTCAGCGCCTCGCGGTTTAGGGTAGTGAGAGGAATACGGATCACCTGATAATTTTTTAGTGATTCATTGTCGAGTGGGTTCTCTTCATAACCAGCTTTTTTCAGGTTTGCGCTGGTGAAAGCGTCGGTATTCACGATGATGGTGCCACCGTGTTCCAATTCTGGCAGACACGCTTTAAGCGCAGCCGGATTCATGGCGACCAACACTTGAGGCGCATCGCCCGGTGTGAGAATGTCTCGTTCAGAGATGTTTATTTGAAAGCCGCTCACACCGGCTAACGTGCCGGCCGGGGCACGGATCTCGGCAGGAAAATCAGGCATGGTGCTGATGTCATTGCCAAATACGGCCGAGGTATTGGTGAACTGTGTGCCGGTAAGCTGCATGCCATCACCCGAATCTCCGGCAAATCGGATGACAACGGAATCTAGTTCTTCAAACACTACGTCTACTTGTGGATCTACTTCGCTCATCAGAGCCTCCTTGTTCGGTAAACGGTAATTGGTAATCGGTGATGTGTAGACTGATTACCGTTACTATCAATCTCCTCCCTCCGGTTTCCGTGGATACTGTTCAGGATTGGGTGGGCGGTTTTGCACTTCAATGGGGTAGCGGGCGGCCAGGTAACGAATAACGGCCTGGTGGGTCATGGCGCCCAGGATACGGCCGTCCGCCTCCACCACCGGCAAGTTGCGAATTCCTTTGGCATCCATCAACCACAGAGCCGCCGCTGCCGATGTTTCTGGTGTGACGGTAATGTGATTGGTGGTCATGACCGTTTCAATTGGCTGTGACAATACACCTTGCTGCGTGGCTACTCGACTCAGCACATCGCGGTCGGTAAAAATACCGACCAGTTGCTCCCCGGCTGTGACCATGCATACATTGACTTGTTGGTTGCGCATTTGATTCAGGGCATCTTGTACGGCCGTATCTGCCGCTACCAGACAAAACCCCGTCAAATCCAGGTGTGCAACCTGTTCCTTTTTCAACTCTTGCTCTAGACTCATATAGACCTCTTTATTGAAATTCAGGAGATAGCGAGGGAGTCGTGAAAGACGAGACCTCCTTTCTCCATAATTTCCATTCAAATCATGGGCAGCAAATTGTAATGTTCCCTTAGTAATTGACGGCCGTGTTCAAAATCCCCCGCTACCAGTGCCGCCACAATCCGTTCATGGTATTGCCATACATCCAACCAATACTCATAACGCGCATACCGGGTCAACTCACTGGCTTCATAGGCGCCCCAATAAGCGGCTAACAGCCCGGTAACAAAAGGGTTATTCAGACGACTGAATATAAGCAAATGGAGCTGGCGGTGTTCACCATTAGGGACATGTATCGGATCACCGTGCAGCTTTTCCTGAGCACGGGCCACAATTTCCTGTAATTGCATTTTGTCTTCCGCCGTTAGCTGGCACACGGCCTCATGCCAATAGGCGTCTTCCACAGCGCGGCGCAGCCCGGCAAACTGAACAAACTGCGCTTCGCCGCTGCCCAGGCCAAACAGCACACTTTTTAATACGGCCGGGGCAAAATTGAACGGCTCCCGTTGAATGCCGACACGCGGTCGAACCGAAACAAAACCCAGACTGCGGGCCACTTCTAACTGCTCGCGCAGTTTGCCCACACTAATGCCCAATTCGGCGCTGATTTCAGTAAGCGGGGGGAGGCCATCGCCAGGGGCAAGTTGGCGATTAACCAGGTATTGCAGAAAGTCGGAATCCAGTTCAGTGAGAAACATACCCATTCATTAAATTTATTGGATAAATATGATGAATAAATGGAATGATAACAGAATGGACACGGCCGTACAACAAATCATTTATTCTATTCGAACTCAATTTGCCGCCCATGCTCACCCGTGATATAGTTCAAGTCCCGGCCCGCCAAGCGGGCTACTTTTATGTATTGCACAAACCAACGGCTTTAGCCGATAGAGAATGGAGAAGGCTGCCATGTCTGACTTATTATTAAAAGCATTTGATAACGAACCTGTCGCCGGTTTGCCGGAACTGCGTGTTGGTGATGATGTCACCATCCACTTCCGCATTAACGTAGGCGACCGCAACGAACGTACCCAATTGGTGCGTGGTATGATCATCCGCCTGCGCAACAGCGACAACAATCGCAACTTTACGGTACGCCGTATCGCCTCCAATGGTATTGGGGTGGAGCGTACCTTTTTGTTCAACTCGCCGCGCATTGAGAAAATTGAAGTGCATCGCCATGCCCATGTACGCCAGGCGAACCTCTACTTTATGCGCGAACGTACCGGTAAATCGGCCCGCCTGCGCGAAAAACGATTGTTTTAACGGCCGTTAACCATTTATGGAAAATATCGGGTGAAAGTCTGCTGGCTTTCACCTTTTTTGTTTTCAGGAGTAAATTCAAGCTCTGGCCGGTCTCCTGACCGGGACATTCATGGCGGCGCGGTCTGGAGACCGGCCGCAGCCACGGAGAAATATGACTTCCTCACCCCATTCCCGCCCGCCATTGATTGGCTGTACCACGTATCGCAAAACGGCCGATCAAGACCCCCCCATTGACATTATCGGCCTGATGCCTTCCTACATTGAAGCAGTCATTGCCGCCGGTGGCATCCCCATTCTGATTCCGCTGAACCTGGATGAAGCCAGTTTGCTGGCAATTTTTGAGCGCATAGATGGCCTGCTGCTGCCCGGTGGTGGCGATATTGACCCGGTTATTTATCAAGGGCACGACCATGAAACGCTCTTTGGCATTGACCATGACCGCGACCGGGTGGAACTGCTGCTGGCGCGCACGGCCGTGACCCACCACAAACCAATGTTGGCTATTTGTCGTGGCATCCAGGTGCTGAATGTGGCTTTGGGTGGCAGTCTGTATGAAGATGTGTTTTCCTATATGCCCGATGCGATGCGCCACGACAACTTCGGCCAAAAGCCGCGCAACTATCTGGCGCATCATGTCGCCGTCCAGCCCGATTCCCTGGTGGCGCGGCAGTTGGGCAAAACGGACACGGCCGTGAACTCCCTGCACCATCAGGGCATCAACCGGTTGGCAAGTGAATTGACGGCCGTGGCCACCGCCCCCGACGGCCTCATCGAAGCCGTGGAAGTGCCCGGCCACCCCTACGCCATCGGCGTACAATGGCACCCCGAAAACCTCATCCACGACGACCCGGATATGCTGGCGCTGTTTAGCGGGCTGGTCTCCGCTGCCAGTAACAAGTGAGCAGTGAACAGTAAGCAGTGAACAGTTTACCGCTCACCGCTTACCACTCGCTGCTTACCGTTCACTGTATGCACTCCATCGCCCTCTTCGACTCTGGCGTTGGTGGCCTCTCCGTTCTCGCCCACATTCGCGCCGAGTTGCCGGGTGAAAACTTACTTTATCTGGCCGACCAGGCGCATGTACCTTATGGCCCCCGTTCCCACGCCGAAATCATCCAGTTCAGCGAAGGCATTACCCGTTTTTTCCTGGCGCAGGGGGCCAAGGTGGTGGTCATTGCCTGCAACCGGGCTTCGGCGGCGGCGCTGACACCTCTGCGTGAACGATTTCCTGATGTGCCGTTTGTGGGCATGGAGCCAGCCGTGAAACCGGCGGCGCAGCAAACCAAAACAGGCAAAGTGGGTGTGCTGGCGACGGTGGGCACGCTGGAAAGTGAACGGTACGCCAGCCTAATGGCTCGTTTTGCCGGGGATGTGACCGTTTGGGAAGACCCCTGCGTGGGGCTGGTGGAATTGATCGAAGCGGGGCAAACGGATACACCGGAGACAGAACAATTTTTGCGGCGCACGCTGGCCCCCATGCTGGCAAATGGGGTGGATACACTGGTGTTGGGTTGTACGCATTATCCGTTTATACGGCCGTGCCTCACCCGCATCGCCCCCCATCTGACCATCATTGACCCCGCCCCCGCCGTCGCCGGGCAAACCCACCGCGTTTTACAACAGGCAAACTTGTTATCTTCCAACACTGCCAACGGACAAACCACCCTATTAACTACCGGCCCGGCTGCTCCCTTTGCCACCTTTGCCCGGCAGTTGATTGGGTATGAAGGGGATGTGGGTACGGCCGTGTGGCAAGGATACGGTATAATGCCCGCGTGAGACGACGCAACCCGGCCCGCTGGCGGGCCATCGAAAGCCGATTGGGCCGCGAGCATGTTATCTGGCTGGCGACGGTGCGGCGCGACGGCCGTCCCCATTTGTCACCACTGTGGTTTGTCTGGCTGGACGGCCGTGTCTACCTTTGCACCACCCCCGATACCCAAAAATTCCAAAACCTCGTTCACAATCAGATGGTCTCCCTCTCCCTGCCCGATCCCCAAAACGTCTTGCTCATTGAAGGTGAAGCCCACATTGCCGACCGGCAGATCATAGACACCGTTGCCGACTACTTTTATCATAAATACGAATGGGACTTCCGCTACGACGATGCTGGGTTTCGGCTCATTGAAGTAACCCCCCACAAAATCCTGTCCTGGGGCGACGGATACGATGCCGAAGGCACGCGGGTGTTGTAGAATATCTAACAAGAATCAAACTTTACGAGGCTAAAGTTGTGCCCACAAATCAGTTATTGCGTAGCCTGAGTACACAATACATGCTACACAATACACCCACAAGGATATAAACATGCGATTTGATAAATTCACCGAACGAGCACAAAACGCGGCCGCCATGGCCTACGAACTGGTACAACAATACGGCCATACCCAGGTAGACACCGAACACCTCTTCCTGGCATTGCTGCGGCAGGGCGATGGTGCAATCCCCCAAATACTTGCCAGCCTCAATATTGATATTATGGCCATGCAAGACCGGCTGGACCAGGAATTGCGCAGCAGCCCCAAAGTCTCTGTCTATGGTGGCGGCGTGGGGCAAGTCTTTTACACCCCGCGCATCCGCACCGTCTTAGAACTATCACAAGGGGAGGCCAATCGGCTAAAGGACGAGTTCATCTCTACCGAACATATCTTCCTGGCAATCTTGAGCGAGCGAAACACCCCTTCCGCCCGCATTTTGCAGGAATTTGGCGTCAACCGCGACCGCGTGCTGGCGGCCATCAAAGATTTACGCGGCGGCAAACGAGTGACGGATGCCCAGGCCGAAGGGCGCTATCGCACCCTGGACAAATACAGCCGCGACCTGACCCAACTGGCCCGCGAAGGCAAACTCGATCCGGTCATCGGCCGTGACGAGGAAATTTTGCGCGTCATTCAAGTGCTCAGCCGCCGCACCAAAAACAACCCCGTCCTCATTGGCGAGGCGGGCGTAGGCAAGACGGCCATCGTCGAAGGGCTGGCGCAAAAAATTGTGGTTAGCGATGTGCCTGAAAATTTGCTGAACAAGCGCGTCCTCTCGCTGGACTTGGGGGCGATGATTGCCGGCAGCCGCTTCCGGGGCGAGTTTGAAGAGCGGCTCAAGGCGGCCATGGAAGAGATTCAAAAAGCACAGGGGGAGATCATTCTCTTTATTGACGAACTGCACACGGTTGTCGGCGCGGGGTCGGCGCAGGGGGCGATGGACGCCAGCAACATGCTCAAACCGGCGCTGGCGCGGGGTGAATTGCGCTGCGTAGGGGCGACGACACTGGATGAATACCGCCAATATGTGGAGCGGGACAGTGCGTTGGAGCGCCGTTTTGCGCCGGTCTTTGTGGATGAGCCGTCGGTAGAAGACACCATTGAGATGCTGCGTGGTCTGCGGCCGCAATATGAGACGCATCACAAAGTCACCTATTCGGATGAGTCATTGGTTGCGGCCGTGAAGCTCTCCTACCGCTATGTGACCGACCGGCGGTTGCCGGACAAGGCGATTGATTTGATGGATGAAGCCGCCGCCAAATTGCGTGTGGCCCTCTACACCCTACCGCCGGATTTGAAGGCGCTGAAAATGGGGCTGGATAAGCTGGCGGAGCAGGAAGAAGAAGCGCACACAGTCCGCGATTACGAACGGGCAGCGACGGTACGCGCCGACCGGCTGCGGCTGGAAGGAGAGTTTGCCGCCAAACGAGATGTGTGGAAGGCAGAACATGAACTGGATGAGCGGGTGACGGAGGAAGATATTGCCGAAGTGGTGGCCTCCTGGACGGGTATTCCGGTGACGCAGATGATGGAGACGGAAGCGGCGAAACTGCTGAATATGGAAGAGCGGCTGCACGAACGGATTGTGGGGCAGGAGCGGGCAATTGTGGCCCTGGCAGACGCCATTCGCCGCAGCCGGTCGGGGTTGAGTGACCCGCGACGGCCGATTGGCACCTTCATTTTCCTGGGCAGTTCCGGCGTGGGTAAGACGGAACTGGCAAAGGCGCTGGCGCAATTCTTGTTTGACGATGAAGATGCGCTGATTCGGGTGGACATGAGCGAGTTTCGTGAGCAGCATACGGTGAGCCGCCTGTTTGGCGCACCGCCGGGATACATTGGTTATGAGCAGGGTGGGCAGTTGACGGAGCAGGTACGCCGACGGCCGTACTCCCTTGTCCTGTTCGATGAAATTGAGAAGGCGCACCCGGATGTGTGGAATGCGCTACTGCAACTGCTGGATGACGGCCGTCTCACCGATGGGCAGGGCCGGGTGGTCAACTTCCGCAATACGGTCATCGTGATGACCAGCAACGTAGGTACGTCGTTTGTGAAAACGGCCGGCGCGTTGGGTTTCACCGGGATGCGTGGCCGAGACGAAGAGAACGACCACAAGCGCATTGAAGATGAATTGAAGCGTACCTTCCGCCCCGAGTTCATCAACCGCATTGATGAGATCATCATCTTTGAGCCATTGAGCGAAGAGGATGTGGTCAAGATTGTGCAGTTGCAGATGCAAGAGGTACAGGAACGGCTCTCCGAACATGGCGGTCTGACTATTGTGCTGACGGAAGCGGCCCAACGATGGCTGGCGTTGCACGGGTATGACAAGGACTTTGGCGCACGGCCGTTGCGCCGCACTTTGCAACGCTATGTGGAAAGCCCGCTCTCCGTCAAACTGCTACGCGGCGAGTTTGCCAGCGGCGATGTGGTCGGCATTGATGTGGAAAACGACGAACTGACCTTCACCAAATTGGAACGGGCCGACGAGCCGCTGAAACCGGAGACGGTGGATTCGGAGAGCGTAGCGTAGCCATCTGGTTGGAACGATACCCAGAAGACATCCGATTTCTGGAGCAACGATTTGCCGAAATCGGATGTCTTTTTGTTTATTCTTCGGATATGTGCTGGAAAGCGAAGAGTTGGTGGCTGCTGCCGAAATAGACGACAACCATATTATCGGTGGCTGCCACGGAAAAATCCGAATTAACCTGATCAAACCCATCCAGTTCCAGAATAGCCGGTGCAAACACAATATCAGCAACCAACATACCGGTTTGCAGATCGGCCACATGCAGGTGAGATTCGTTCGTCAAATAATAGGCCCAATTTCCAGCCACGGCCACATTGCTAACTACGCCGGGTTCAGAACTCCAAATAGTTTTTCCTGTCAGGCGATCCAATGCGTAAATGTGACCTGTGGATTCGCCAGTACGAACGAGGATGTTCTCCTCGGTAAACAGCGGTTGATGGACAATGTCTTCATCAAATCCCCTACCCCAGATCATCCGCCCCGTTTGCTCGTCAACTGCTTGCAGGCTATTTTCCAACACTCGGTGGTAAATAATGCCATTTTGAACGAGATAGATGGGGTAGAGATCAGCCACATTTCTAAAAGATACTGTTTTCCCGCTATCCTCCTCAAGGATTTGAAAACGTACTGGCGATGTGTTTACAAATAGTTTGTTCTCTGCTGCCAGAATATAATGAACGCCTCTGATGGTAAACGAAAAGGTCCTCTCGGCCACAACGTCGCCCGATTGGGTATCAAAAACGGTAACTGTGCCCGGTATACCTGAGCCGACAACAATGTTTTGCTCATTACCAGCAACCAGGATGGAGAAGCTATCTATTTGTTGGCCTTGCCATTCGTTCAATCCTGTTTGCATGTTCATTTTTTGTAAGGTTGGAAAGTTGGTTGAGTGCGTGCTGCCAACAAAGAACAGACTGTCCTCTAAAGCAATGAGGTTACTTCTTGCTATAAAAGATTGAGCAATAAAAATATCTGACGCTTGCCACTGTTCTATGAAGTTTGGGGAGCTGCCAACTACCTGATAAGTTGCTAAAGCCGGGTTCCACTCAAAAGATGGGTTTATCAGCCGCTGTATTCGCGGGTCAGTTTGCACCAGTATCGAAGTGTAAATAGAAACAAACACAGCCCATCCCAGCCCGACAAGTGCCAAAATACCCAATAACTTGCGCTCTTTTGAACTTGCCATTTTAGATATGTTGCCCTCATATTTTGAGATGGATTGAGGGTATTGTAACAAAGACGTGGGTGTACAGGCCCAGTTTGGTACCAACGGCCGTGCCAATCCCCGCCATCTCCCCCCACTAGCAGTTTGTCGGAGAAGTGAACTTCTCCGACAAACTGCTAGGCAGGCGATTCAAACAAGCGATTGGCACAAGCCTGCTCCTTGAGATAGCGCCAGAATCGTTCAATCGGATTGAGGTCGGAACAATACGGCGGTAGCCAACTGGAATGTGTTTTTGCTGGCCGCGTTTCATCCAACACTTGACCAGGACAGAGAGGAGGGTCAGTGCAGCAAGCGGATGATTTGGGCACGTTGGCGCACACGCAAGTCTGGGTCGCTTTTTATCGCCTGTTCGACCGTTAACGGCTCTGATTCAGGTAAGGTGTAATCGTTTTGTTTGGGCATCCTTCTGGCATGCCACATTTCTTGCAATGAGAAAACTTTGTGTGATTTCTTAGGAGATCGGTAATCCCTAATCTCCAATCTCTTAATCTCAAAAACTCCAAAGTTAATAACGAGCGGCCCCTTAGGATCTTCAGCTTCAAGGCGAAATCGTCAGGCGTTGGATCAGGGTCTTGACTTCGTGTTGTAAATTTGCCAGGTGGGATTGCAACTCTTTCAGTTCTGCCACCACCTGGGCCTTGGAGATCCAAGAGGATTCTGAGATGTTGGGTGGACGTTGGACGGGTGCATCGGCCATGACAAGCTGGTCAACGCGAATCTGGTCGCGCAGGGATAGGGTGCGCTGCGCCGGGGCCACGTTGAGTTCCTCGGTCAGCGCGGTCGCACATTGATCAAACTGGCGCAGGGCCGCACTGCGATTGCCAGAGAGGTAATAGAGGCGCATCAACAGCCGATGGGTGCGCTCTCTGGCGCGGTCATAATGTAGCACGCGCATCCCGTAAGTGATCCCGTTTTCATAGTGGTGATGGACGATGCAGGCATCCATCAGCTTTTCCAGTAAGGTCAGGTAGATAGATTGAAATCGTTCGCGCTCAATGATGCACCAATCATGGTACCAGCCGGTGAGCAATTCTCCCTGGTAGAGTTCAATGGCGGCCTGGGCAGATTCCATCTGCGCCTGGCTCAACTGCTGGCCGGGGATGTCACACACGGCCGTAAACGCCCTTTCCAACTCCCACACATCCAGCCAGATGCCCGCATCCAGGTTCAGATGAATCCAATTTTTGTCCAGAATGAGTAGGGGGGCGGTGGATTGGGTGACGGGTTGGGTAACGGCCATTTGCAACTGCCACAACGTTTGCCGCAGATATTTACGCGAACGGGTCGGCTCCGCTTCCCCCCACAATTGCTCGGCCAGGCGATCCCGATCCTGAGGATAACGCCGGTAAAGTAACAAAAAGAAAAACAACTCCTGAACTTTGGTGGGAAGTGCCAAAAAATCATGATCCGACCACTGAACATCTGGTTTGCCCAAAAGTCTGACCTTCAAGACAGTCATGATCCGTCTCCTTCCCCCCATCTATAAAAATGTTTTACTTCTCGAAAAAGCAGGCTTTCTTGTTAACGCCAATTATGGGTTGTGGCCTCATTATAGGCAGAAAACAATGCTTGGCAAGGGTCATATATGAGGAAAACGGCCGTTACGACATGCACGAACTGTTACGCCAATTTTCGTGGGAAAAGTTAAACGATCGAAATGGCCGGACCGAGACAGAAGCGCAGCACGGCCGTACCTATTTGCAGTTCATCAGCCAACACAAAGAAACGATTCATCAAGAAAGCTGGGTAAACACCCGTGATGCCATAGAAGGTGATCTGGCTAACATTCGTCAGGCCTGGAGATGGGCTGTTACCCATTTACAAATAACGGCATGTGCCGAGAGTTTGCGAGTTCTCTCCTTTTTTACACAATAGAGTGGCTCTCCAGCAGGTTAGAAAGATACCCTCAGCGCGCTTTAGCGCGTTTTTTGTAACAGCCTGGGGATTTATCTCCAGGAGAGAGATTGCCACCTGCCACTTGCCGCCTGCCACCCGCCACCAAAAACGGTATCATTCCCTCATGCGATTTTTGGTCACAGGTGGTGCGGGTTTTTTGGGCACGGCGCTGGCAAATCGGCTGGCACGCAGCGGGCATGAGGTGTTGGTGCTGGATGATTTGAGCCGGGGCAGCCGAGAGGGATTGGACACGGCCGTGCAGTTTACACAGGGCGACGTGGACAATATCCCCCTGCTCTGGTCGCTGCTGCGGGGGGTGGATTGCGTCTACCATCTGGCGGCGCGGGTGTCGGTGGCTGAGTCCATTTTGCATCCCCGCGAATACAGCCGGGTGAATGTGGGCGGTACGGTCAGTCTGATGGAAGCGATGCGGGACACGGGGGTGCGGCGGGTGGTATTGGCGTCGTCGGGGGCAGTGTACGGCCGTCAGCCCCAGCAGCCCGTCCACGAAGATGACTACCCGCAGCCAGACTCCCCCTACGCCGTCAGCAAATGGACGGCCGAGCAGTACGTCCACACCATCGGCCAGTTGTGGGGCATGGAAACGGTGGCACTGCGCATCTTCAATGCGTATGGCCCCGGCCAACCGTTGCCCGCTTCCCACGCACCCGTGGTGCCCCGCTTTTTGCGGCAGGCGCTCAGCGGTGGCTCGGTCGTCCTGTTTGGCGGCGGGCAGCAAACGCGGGATTTTGTGTATATCAGCGATGTGGTGGAAGCGTTGGTCAGTGCGGCTACGGCCGGCGGCGTGAACCGGCAGATCATCAACATTGGCTCAGGGGTGGAGACGAGTGTGGCCACACTGGCCGATGAGATTGAAGCGGCCACCGGCCATAAGCTGCACCGTATTCACAACCCGGAAAAGTCAGGCGGTGTGCCCCGCCTGGTAGCGGACATCAGCAAGGCGAAAATGTTGTTGGGGTTACGGCCGTTGGTGGGGCTGGCGGATGGATTGGGGCGGATATTGCGAGAGGATGGGCGGTTTCGTGAGGCGTGATGCGTAATCCGTAAACCGATTGCGGGTTACGGGTTACGAATTACGGGCTTGCCGGTAGCGTGAAGTAAAAAGTGCTGCCGGCGCCGGGTTCGCTTTCTACGCCGACGGCGCCGCCCAGCTTATCCATGATGCGGCGGACGATGGAAAGTCCCAGGCCGTGCCCGTCGGCGCGGATGGTGTCCAGGCGGGAAAATTCAGCAAAGAGGCGGGTTTGTTGTTCGGCCGTCAGCCCATTTCCATTGTCCTTCACCCAAAAGCGCACCGTGCCATCTGGCTGTGGGTTTGCGCCCAGTTCGGCACGGGGCGGCTGGCCGCCATATTTGATAGCATTGCTGAGGTAATTCACCCACACCTCTTCCAACCAGGGGGCATAGCCCAGAGCGGGCGGCCATTGCACCGGCAGCACGATCCTGGCCTGAGATTCGGCCGTCAGCAGTGTGAGCCGTTTCTGCGCATTTTGTACAATGCGCCCCATCTCAATGGGTTGCAGGGGGACATCTTGTTTGCGCACACTGGAAAGCAGCAACAGTTCATCAATGATGTTGACCGCTTTGTAGCCGGATTTGAGGACATTTTGCAGTAGTTCGGCGCGTTGGGCCGGTGTCATTACCTCTTGATCCAATGCCAGCAATTCGGTGAAGCCGATGATGAGGGAGAGGGGATTTTTCAGGTCGTGGGCGACGGTGTGGGCAAATGCGTCCAGTTCGGCAATTTGATCCAGCAGGTCTTGTTGCAGGTTGCGCAGGGTGAGGTGGGTCTGAACGTGGGTCAGCACTTCTTCCGCCTGGAAGGGGCGGGTGATGTAATCTATGCCGCCGGCGGCGAAGGCGTGAGCTTTGTCGAAGGGGCTGCTGAGGGCGCTGATGAAGATGATGGGCGTATTCCGGGTTTGAGGGAGGGCTTTGAACTGGCGGCACAGTTCATACCCATCCATCTCCGGCATCATAATGTCCAGCAGAATGAGGTCAGGCGGGTTATTTTGCACGGCATAGAGGGCGCTACGGCCGTCGCCTTGCACCTGCACGCGATAACCGGAACCGCGCAAAATTTGCGAGAGCAACTGCAAATTTTCCGGCTTATCATCTACGACCAGAATGGTTGCTTCTGGAGTCTCTTCCATACTCACAATGATAAAACGATCAGGCCACTATTGCCAATGGGGGGCAGGTAGTAAGGGTCAAGTGTCAAGTGTCAAGTATCAAGTGTCAAGTGAGCGGCTGCACCTGACACTTGACACATAACCCACACTCATTGGTCAACCGGCAGCCCGGCCGCTTCCCAGGCGATGATGCCGCCTTCCATGTTGTGCACGTTGTCGTAGCCTTCGCCACGCAAGAATTCGGCCACCTGCCCACTGCGGTTACCGCTACGGCAGGTGAGGATGACTGTTTTATCGGTGGGGATTTCGCTCAGGCGGGCGGGGACTTCATTCATGGGAATCAGGGTGATGCCGGGGATGTGCCCTTCGTCGTATTCCCACTGTTCGCGCACATCAATCAGCACCACATCATCCCGATCTTTGACGGAGTCAACCGTTTGCACATCTATGGTGGCCGGTAGACTCGCTACGTCAATGTCGGCGGCGGGCACGGCCGTTTCCGCCGCCCCACCACACGCCGCCAGGAGGACGGCCGTTAACAATACCATCATCAAAACCAGTTTCTTTACCATCTGTTATGCTCCATGAACAAGACCTGACAGGTTTCAAAACACCTGTCAGGTCTGAATAAATGATGCGTATTGTAGTCGAAACGCCCGTTTTGTGCGCCTGGATTTAGTCAATTGTTACCGAACCCACGTTGATCTGGATGGTCAGGTCAAGCTGGTCGGTAGCCGATGCATAACCGGCGGTCTGCCACACATTTTCCTGCCCTTCCACCGGCTGCAAGGCCGCATCATGGACGGTAAACCCGCCCAACGACTGCTCCACCTCTACCCGTGCGGCCACGCCGGGCGGCAGGTGCAGCGTGACGGCGCCAGCATTCACTTGCAGATCAATGGTCTGACGGCCGTCCCCTGGCAACGTAATCTCTGTACTCGTGGCATTGTTCACCAGGGTGGCGTCGTAGTCCCCACCGGGCAGCAACATTTCCGTCTCGGCCGCATTGGTCGTGGCGGTCAATTCGCTCAACTGTAAATCCTGCAAATCCAGATGGGTGACCCCAGCCACCGTTTCCAGAGTCAAGGCGGCCAGCACATGCGGGCTGATCCCCACCTGCCAGCGATTGGCCTCGCCGTATTCGCGCCAATAATTGGGCCAGAAAACCCAGCTCTCGTCGCTGTCATGGGGGGCCAGCGTTACCGTCGCTTTATCGCCGCTGGTGCTGGTTTCAAAGAGATAATCGTCCTGGTAATAGACTGTACCCTCGATGAGTTGGCGGCTGTCTTCCAGCGCGTACAGGTCTGCGCCGGGTGGCCCAATGGTGATGTGGTACACGGCCGTGTCCACTCCCGGCGCGGCATATTGAACCGTATCAGTCTGCCAATTGCCAATGGCGGCACTGCTGCGGCTGCCCCACCATGTGCCGCCCAGCCCATAGAGCAGCACATAGCCAAAGACCAACACGGCAATGATGGCAATTAACCCACTGAGAAAGGCGCTGTACGGCCGTGGCGCTTGCAGCACCAAAATGTTCAGCCCCAGGAAAACGAGCATCAGCGGCCACAACCGCAGCACATCCAGCCAGTGCAAATCCATCACCGGATTCACCTGGTTAAAAAAAAGAAACAACCCAATCGCAATCAGCACAATCGGCCCAAACAACGACCGATGCCTATGCTCTTCATGTGTTAAATCAGACATCCCAACCTCGCTAATCGTGTCAAGTGTCAAGTTTCAAGTGTCATGTACCAGCAACTTGATACATGACACATGACACATGACACATGACACCTAAACACCTTTACGCTTTATGCCAGTTGGCGCGGAAATTGCGCAGCAGCAGCACAAAACCCAGCCCAATGAGCAGCAGCGGCAGGGCATACGTGCCCACACCAAAGCCGTTGATGCCAATGACCAGTTCAAAGAAAACGGCCGCGACCACAAAGATGCCCAACCCCACTTTCACCAGGTCTCGGCCAGATTTCTTCAGGTCGGCGCGCTCTTTGATGCTGCCAAACAGCCACAGCCCTATGCCAACGCCGGTGGGCGCGACCAACGCCCAGGCATAAGACCAACTGGCCCAGTTATCGGTGATGCTTTGTGTGAGCAAAATCAGCCCCACCATGGTCACAATACCACTGACCATGGCCAGGGGCTGCCCCATTTCATCACCAACCATCAACGCCCCCAGAAATAACATGATGCCGGGCACAATGACAAAAAACGGCCAGATGTACTGCCCCACGGCAATATCAAACAGTTCCCCCAACAGAAACACAATCCCCAATATGATCAAGCCCACGCCAAACATGGCGTTCACGCGGGTCAACCCTGTTTTTTCACTCTGCTTTTCCATGTCTATCAACCTCCTCTTGTTAACATCCTTCACCAACACACATAGCTACCTCATCAATATCAATTGTTTCGCCGTAACCCCAGCCCTGTAGCTGGTTGATTTGCAGGCGAGTGGGGCGCAGTTCTACCAAAACGCAGCCCATCGCCTCGGCCAATGTGGGCAAACTCAAAGCGGGCGGGGCCTGGTTGAGGGGTAACACATGGCCGTGACCGTGCAGTTGCCATTGAGGGGTGCTGACAACGGCCGTTGGCTCATACTCCAGGTTAAACAATTGATCTGATGTACCCGGTACCAGTAAATACAGGCACATGCCTACCGCCTCACACGGGTACACCCGCGCCTGCAAACCCGCCGGCCCAGAGGTGGCCAGATTGGCCGACCGCACCGGGGCCAACACTTCTACTACTCGTTGTTTTAGATGGGCTAACATGACTCACCTCTTGATTGCTGCCAGCATACTGCTTGCCGGGGTTGGCTGTCCTCTAACTTTGGTTATGGTGGGGGTTATGTTTTGGGGAAGGAGATGGCGACTGGTAGCTGGTTGGTAGTTACCAACCAGCTACCAGTCACTAATTCCTTGTTCGCTGCTACCCATTTAGATAGACTGTGGCCCGGAGGAATGACGATGGAAACGGATGGACGTTTTTATCTGGGCAGATTGGTGAATGAAGGTGAAGGGGCGTCATACCTCTATGCCCCGGATGATTTGACCACCCATGCGTTGGTGGTGGGCATGACCGGCTCGGGCAAGACCGGCCTCTGCCTGAATTTGCTGGAAGAGGCCGCCTTGCAGCGCATTCCAGCGCTGATGATTGACCCCAAGGGGGATATTACCAATGCGCTGCTGCATTTCCCCAACCTGGCCCCGGCCGATTTTCAGCCCTGGGTGAATCCGGTGGAGGCGCGGCGGGAAGGGCAGACGGTGGAAGAGTTGGCGGCAAACACGGCCGTCACCTGGCGCAACGGTCTGGCGGAGTGGGGCATGGAACCGGCCCGGCTGCAACAACTGGCCGACAGCGCCCACTTTGCCATCTACACTCCCGGTTCCGACGCCGGGCTGAAGGTGAGCATCCTGGCTTCGCTGGCTGCGCCTGCCCTGCCCTGGGAGGCCAACCGGGAACTGCTGCGCGAACAGATTAGCGGCACGGTCACGGCCGTGCTCGGCCTGATTGGTCTGAAGGATATTGACCCGGTGCGCTCGCGGGAACACATCTTGCTGGCAAACATCTTTGAACACCACTGGCGGCAGGGACAAGACCTGGATTTGGCCGCGCTCATCCGCGAAACACAAACGCCCCCCTTTGACCGGCTGGGCGTTTTTGACGTGAACACCTTTTTCCCGGAAAAAGAGCGGTTTGACCTGGCGATGCTGCTGAACAACATGCTGGCCGCGCCCGCTTTCCAAAGCTGGCTGGAAGGGGAACCGCTGGATGTGGCGCGATTGTTGGTGGCGGCGGACGGCCGGCCGCGCCACACCATCTTCTACATTGCCCACCTGCCCGAAGCGGAGCGCATGTTTTTTGTAACGCTGCTGTTGGGGTCGGTGGAAACGTGGCTGCGGCGGCAAAGTGGCGCGGCCAATTTGCGCGCCCTGCTCTACTTTGACGAGATTTTTGGCTACCTGCCGCCAGTAGGTAATCCACCGGCCAAGCCGTACCTGCTGCGGCTGCTGAAACAGGCGCGGGCCTTTGGCCTGGGGCTGCTGCTGGCCACACAAAATCCGGCCGATATTGATTACAAGGCGCTCTCCAACATGGGCACCTGGTTTGTGGGCAAACTGGCCACCGACCAGGACAAACAACGGCTGCTGGATGGTCTGGCCATGGCCGAAGGGGGCCTGAACCGGCGTGAACTGGATGACCTGATTTCCCGGCTGGATAAGCGCGTCTTTCTGGCGCGTAATGTGCATCAATCCCGTGCCGCCATCTTCCGCACCCGCTGGGTGATGAACTACCTGGCTGGCCCCCTCACCCGCGAACAAATCCCCGCCCTCAACCAACTCGCCAATGCGCTGCCTGCCGCACCCGAAGCCGCCCCACCGATTACCGATAACGGATTACCGATAACCGCTCACACCTCACGCCCCGCCCTCCCCGCCGGTATCAGCGAATTTTTCTGGCCGATGGATGAGCCGATAGAAGGGCTAATACTTTACCAACCGATGCTGCTGGCGCAGGCGCATATCACCATTCGCAACCGGAAATATGGGGTGGACACGGCCGTGACCCGCGCGATTTTGACGGCCGTGACGGATGCCGACGGCCGTGTTGCCTGGCATGAAGGGCAGATTGAGCCGGTCAGCCGCGACAATTTGCCTGCCGCCCCGCTGCCGGATGCCCAATTTGCGCCCCTGCCCGCGCCGTTGAGCCAGGCAGCCACCATGCGCCGCATGCAGCAGGATTGGGTGGACTGGCTGGCGCAGCACACCGAGGTTCTCGTGCAGGCCAACGAACAGTTAGGGCTGTATGCCGGGCCGGATGTGCCCACCGGGCAGTTCCACCAGATGTGCCTGGAAGCGGTGCAGCCCAAAATTGAGATGGAGATGCAAAAAACGGCCGTTCCCCATGACCGGCAAATCAGTGCCCTGCGCCAGAAAATCACGCGGGAGCAACGCGAACTGGAAGAGGATCAGGCTGACCTGTCTCACCACAAACAAAAGGAAGTGTTCACGCACACCAAAACAGTGTTGGGCATTTTGGGGCGCGGCCGTAGCAAACGCATTGAACAATCCCACCGGCAGCGCCGCCTGACGGAAAAGGCGGAGGCTGAGGTGACGGAATCGCAAGAGTCATTGGCGGCGATGCAGCAAGAACTGGCCCGGCTGGAAGCGGTGAAGGAGCAGGAGTTGGCGGCGGCGCGGCGGAAATGGATCGAGGTGGCGGAGAGGGTCACGGCCGTGCCCATCACCCCTTTCAAAAAAGATGTAGCCGTTACGCTTTTTGGTGTGGCCTGGGTGCCGGTAATCAGTAATCAGTGAGCGGTGAGCGGTGAGCGGTGAGCAGCAAAGATTTGGCGGAGAAATAATTCGTGTTATTCGCCCCATTTGTGGCTTTTCTTCACAGGTACACGCCAAAATAATCGGTGGTAAAATTACCACCTAAACTCACCCCCCAAAAATGGGAAGCATATGAATCGAGAATATCATCGCTGGTACAGCCCCTCATTGGGGCGGGATATGGAGCTACTTATCTTCGGCCACGCCGGGGCGCGCGTGTTGGTTTTCCCCACTTCCAAAGGCAAGTATTACGAATGGGAAGACCGGGGCATGATGGGCGCACTGGGGGAGCATCTGGCGCGGGGCTGGCTTCAACTGTACTGTGTGGACAGCGTGGACGCGGAAAGCTGGTACGCCTGGTGGAAATGGCCCGGCGACCGCGCCTGGCGGCAGCAGCAGTATGAAAACTACCTGCTTTACGAAGTGCTGCCTCTCTCCTGGCAGAAGAACCGCAACCCCTTTCTCATCACCGTGGGCGCCAGTTTTGGCGCGTATCATGCGGTGAATTTTGCCCTGCGCCATCCGCATCTGGTCGGTCGTACCATCGGCATGAGCGGCATCTATGACATCTCGCGTTGGGCGGATGGGGACAGCAGCGAGCATGTCTACAACCACAACCCGGTCTGGTACATTCCCAACGAGCATGATTGGGGGCGGCTGGCGGCGCTGCGGCGGCAGGACATCATTCTGGCGGTGGGGCGGGATGACGGGCTACGTGGCAATAACGAGTACCTGTCCGGGCTGCTGTGGGGCAAGGGCATCGGTAACGCCCTGCGCCTCTGGGACGGCTGGTCACATGACTGGCCGTATTGGATGCAGATGATTCGGTTGTATATCGGGGGGCATGATTGAGGGTGCAGGTTGCAAGTGGCAAGTGGCAGGTGAAGAGGCACTTGCAACCTGCTACCTGCCACTTGCAACCATCCTGAAAGGAGAAAAAACAGATGACAAAAAAGATTGGTCTTTTGGTGGGCATGGAATGGTCTTGGCCGCCTGCGTTTATGGATGAGGTGAATAAACGGGAGGCGGGGGTGACGGCCGAGTTCGTGAAACTGGGTGGCACAAAGATGAATGAGCCGGGTGAGTATGCGGTGATCATTGACCGCATCTCCCACGAAGTGCCCTATTACCGCTCGTTCTTGAAGAATGCCATGCTGCAAGGCACGCACGTGATCAACAATCCATTTATGTGGACGGCCGATGACAAATTTTTCGGCGCGTCGCTGGTGACAAAGCTGGGCATTGCCAGCCCGAAGACAGTGGCGCTGCCAAACAAGGATTACATTCCGGGCATTGACCATCAAAAAAGCCTGCGCAATTTGCAGTTTCCCATGCCCTGGGAGGAGTTGGTGGATTACATCGGCGGTTTTCCCTGTGTGCTGAAGGATGCCCACGGCGGCGGCTGGAAAGAGGTGTACATTTGCCACAATTATGAAGATTTGTGGCGCAGTTATGACCAGTCTGGGCTGCTGACGATGGTGCTGCAAGAGTTTATTAAGTGGGACAATTACATTCGCTGTATGTGCCTGGGGCAGGAAGAGGTGCTGGTGATGAAA
>CAYXUZ010000012.1:22088-42994 GCA_964467705.1 uncultured Ardenticatenaceae bacterium
TATGACCCGAACAGCCGCCGTTATATGCACCATGACCTGTCGCCGGAACTGTATGACCGCATTGTGTCGGACTGTTTGAAGCTGGTGCGGGCGTTTGGCTATGACATGAATACGGCCGAATGGGCGGTGCGCGATGGTGTGCCCTATGCCATTGATTTTATGAACCCGGCGCCGGATATGGATGTGAATTCGTTGGGTTATGAGTTCCATCGCTGGTGCGTGGAGCATATGGCCGACCTGTGCATCCGGCTGGCGACCGAGCCGAAGCCGCAGGTAGCGGAGTTAAGATGGAGCAGTTTGTTTTGACAGGGTGTCAAGTGTCGGGTGTCAGGTGTCAAGTTTCATGACACGTGACGCCTGACACCTGACACCCCTCCACACGGAGGGAAAGATGGCGCTGAGAGAGGCTATACGGACGTACCATGATTTGTTGACGGAGGAGCTGGCGGCGGAGTCGCAGGGGCAGTTGACGGAGCAGATGCAGATGCGGGGGCTGTTTTTTGGCGAACGGCCGTTGTGTACCGTGCTGCGTCCCCGTTTTTTGCTGCCGGATCAGTATACCTTTTTGCGCAAGGCGATACGGCCGTTGCTGCGCGCCTTTGACAAAATTTCCGAATTAGCCGTGCAAGAGGCCGGGTTCCGCCAGCAATTTGGGCTGCTGGATTGGGAAGAGGAGCTGATCCAGCACGACCCTGGCTACCGGGGACACACGCCATTGACCCGGCTGGATGCCTTTTTTGTGACGGACACGGGCGAACTGAAGTTCACGGAGTATAACGCCGAAGTGCCCGCCGCTTCGGCTTACAGCGATGTGTTGACCGAGGTGTTTTATGGGCTGCCGGTGATGGGCATGTTTATGCGTGAGTATGTGGTACGGCCGTTGCCCACCCGTCATGCTGTCCTCCATGTACTGATGCGCGCTTACCGGCAGTGGGGCGGCACAGGCAAGCCCAATATCGCCATTTTGGACTGGGCCGAAGTGCCCACCCACAGTGAATTTGAACTATTTATGCAATACTTTGCCTCGCAAGGGCTGGCCTGTGAGATTGTGGACCCGCGCGAGGTGGAGTATCGCAACGGCCGTCTGGTGCATGGCGATTACCACATTGACCTCATTTACAAGCGCGTCCTCATCACCGAACTGATTGAGCGCGGCGGGCTGGACCAGCCGGTGGTGAATGCGGTGCGGGATGGCGCGGTGTGTATGGTCAACCCCTGGCGCTGCAAGATGCTCTATAAAAAGATGAGCCTGGCGGTGCTGAGCGATGAAGAAAACGCCCATTTGTTTGACGAGGCGGAAATGGCGGCCATTCAGGCGCATATCCCCTGGACGCGCACGGTGGCGGAGCGCAAAACGATGTACGGCGGCCTGCCCATTGACCTGATCCCGTTCATACACAAATACAAAGACCAGTTGGTGCTGAAGCCGAATGATGATTATGGCGGGCACGGCATTGTGTTGGGCTGGCAGACGAATGCGAGTGGGTGGGAAACGGCCGTTGAAGAAGCCCTCAAGTCGCCGTACATCGTGCAGGAGCGCGTCGTCATCCCCACCGAACCGTACCCCAGCATTTTGGAGGATGGCGGCCTGCACATCTATGACCGCATGTTAGACACCGCCCCCTTTATTTTTCACGGCAGTTATGTGGATGGCTGCCTGACGCGCCTGTCTACCGACCCACTGCTGAACGTCTCGGCCGGCGGTGGCTCCACCGTACCCACGTTTGTGGTGGAAAAGCGGTGAGATCATTCAACATTGGTGGAGATGGCAAATGGCCGCAAAAGCAAAAATCTACCAGTTCAAAGTGACGCTCAAAGGGATACGGCCGCCTATCTGGCGGCGGTTCCAGGTGGATAGCCATATCACCTTTCTGGATTTGCACCACATTCTCCAGGCTGTCATGGGGTGGCATGGTTATCACCTGCACCAGTTTTTCGTCAACGGCTATAACCTGACCGACCGTGAGACCCTGGAACAAAGCGGGTACGGGGATGGCGATGTGGCCAAAAGCTGGCTGGACAAATTTGTGCAGCAGGAAGGGCAGAAGTTTGTTTACGAATATGATTTTGGCGACAGTTGGGAACATGAACTGCTGCTGGAGAAGATTCTGGAGCCGGAGGTGGGGGCCACGTATCCCCGCTGCCTGAAAGGAAAGCGGGCCTGCCCGCCGGAGGATTGCGGCGGTGTCTGGGGGTATGGGGCGTTGCTGGAAGCGATACGAGACCCGGAACACCCGGAACATGAAGAACTGCTCGACTGGCTGGGCGGTGAACTCGACCCGGAGGAATTTGATCTGGAGTGGGTAAATGGACGGTTGGCGCAGAGGGGGTGACACGGCCGTTGGCCGCCTGGCTCTCCCAATCGGGGGAATGGGATGAGGTGTATCGGGATGATACGGCCGTGGTGTGGGTGAGGAGGGATGAAGAGTAAATAATGTCTCTGGTTTGACAGACCAAGTAAAATGCAGTTATGCAAATTATTTTCGGATGAACGGCAGCAAAAACAAACGACCGTTTGTGCAAGAGCGAAACTGAAGGCTATTCGCTATGTCGAAAGAGGTTCGGAACATCATCCTATCTGAACTGGCAAAACACACTGGTAAACGTGTGCCCTGGCAATTTATTAAACAAACCTCACAATACCTGCCCCACATTGACCGTTTTCACAATCTCATAACTGGCATCTTCAAACCGGCCTGGTCAGAATATGCTCTCTCCATCGTTGTTCGTACATCCAGTCCGTATGAAGATAAGGATGAGGTCATCTTCTTGGAAGATGGTCGCTGGTTAATGACCTACTCGCCCAGAACAGGAGGAATGCAAATTGCTGACAATCGTGCTTTGGTGAAATGCATGGATGACCGGGTTCCGATTGGGGTTTTTCGACAAATCACCGACAAGACTGATCGCAAACGGGGTTCCACGTACCGTGTACTTGGGCTTGGGATAATCACGGGCTACGACGCTAATCAAGATGTTTTTGTTATCGAAAGTGCGGACCGCGCTTCACTGGAAATGGTCACAAATACGATTATTGACGAAGCAGATCGGTATGAAGTCCAACTATATGCTCAGGTAATGAACGAGTTTCAACCCTTTGTCAAAGAAGAAAGCATCACTTACTCAACGACGACACCAAAGCGGGATAAAGCATTTCGTGAGGTGGTAGTGCGAGAATACAATTACTCTTGTGCGGTATGTGAAATGAAGTTTCATTGGAATAGTTTGATTGAGGCTACGGCCGCACATATCATCCCCAAACATGAGAATGGCACAGATGATCCCCGCAATGGCTTGGCTTTGTGCCGCACGCATCACTGGGCGTTCGACGCTCATGTTTTTACATTATCAGACAATTACGAGATAATGTTAAGCTCTGCTATCCAGGAGGCCGACAGCCACAACTTTCCGCTCCTTGAAATGGAAGGCAAATCTGTCTTGCTCCCCTCCAATGAAGTTTTGCGTCCCCATGCCGATGCAATTAGATGGCATCGAGAAAAAACACTGGTGTAGTGTAGGTGTCAACGGAACTTTACATCCAACGTTTTGCTACGCTTAACGCTAACAAAAATCGTAAAATGTGGACGGCCGTGACCACCCACCGCGCCCCACACAAACCACTGCTCCTCCTGGCTGTGCTAGACCTGTTTGCTCAAAGCAGCCTTCCCACTAATCTAATCGAATTGACGCCAGAACTCATCGAACTTTTTGGTTTTTACTGGCATAAAGTCCGGCCACCTAGCCAGCGTGGGAATATCACGTATCCTTTTTACTTCCTGCAAAGTGAAGGTTTCTGGCATCTATTAGTTCGTCCCGGTCAGGAAATGTCCTTGACGGTTTATCGTCCCAATGCTGGCCTGACAGCTCTGAATATGCTCATATTTGGTGCCAGACTAGATGACGAACTCTATGCTTTGCTATGTACTCAAGACTCACGTGACTTATTGCGTACTGTCCTCATCGAAACCTATTTTGCGCCAGAATTACACACCATCCTCCTCGAACAAGGGGCAATTAACACTGCCGCCTATGAATACAGTCAAGAATTGTTGAGCAAAGCACACACCACTCTCAAAGAGAGTGTTGAAGATACCGCAAACATTCCTGCCCCGGTACGCGACCAGGGTTTCCGCCGAGCAATCGTCAGAGCCTATGACCACCGCTGTGCGATATGTGGAGTACGTATCTTGACTGCCGATGGGCACACGGCCGTTGCCGCCGCCCATATCATTCCCTGGAGCATCAGCTACAACGATGACCCGCGCAATGGGTTAGCTCTCTGCCATTTATGCCATTGGACATTTGATGAGGGGTTGGTCACATTTAGCGACCAGTACCAGGTCAAGACTTCTCCCCAGCTAGCAACCACCCCCAACCTGCCCGGCCACTTGCTCACCTTTGACGGCCGTACCCTGCTCGGCCCGGTAGATGAGGCGTTACGGCCGTTTGTGGACTCCATTCGCTGGCATCGCAAAGAGGTGTTTCACGGCCGTTAGCTCATCCTTGTGTTATAATCACCACACGATGTTCAAACAATTTCAGCCATCCGATCTCGTTACAGAAATGGTAGGCGGTGAGCCTTACGAGTATTACCCATTGGGGGAGCATATCGTCATGGCCCCCGGCATCTGCGGTGGCCGGCCGACTTTCAAATACACCCGCCTGGAAGTCCGCGTCATTTTATGGTATCTGGCTGAAGGAGATGATATTGACGAAGTGCTTTATCAGTACCATCGCAGTAACATATCGAGAGAAGCCATTTTAGAAGCCATTGTCTTGGCCAATACAGCCCTGGAACAAGCCACCATTGACCTGGTACCGCTGGCTGTTTGACCAATCATGATTGTTCTTGACGAGAATATCTGGAACCCGCGCATGGAAGATGCGTTTCGCGTCTGGTATCGTGGACAGGTCATCTCTATCAATACGCTACGCCCCATCACCTTGATCAAGGACGATAGCATTCCCACGTTGCTCCATAGGGCCAAAAATCCTACATTTATCACCATCAATGCCACTGATTTTTGGCGGCGTGTACCGGCCCATCATGGCTATTGCATTGTCACATTTCCCTTTCCCCAGGAGCGGCTTGATGAACTGCCTGAGCTATCGCGTCAACTATTCAGGCTGCGCGAATTTGCCAGCAAGGGCACACGGATGGGAAAGATTGTTCAAGTGACAGGCGCACAAATTATGTATTATGGCCCTGATCGCCAATTGCATCGCATTGGGTGGTAGCTACTCTTTGCAGCACGGCCGTTGACCATACAATGTGGCATCTCTCACCCGGACAGAATGTCCCCATCCAACTGCCAGAGGCGCACGGCCGTGTCCTCTTCCCCCAACGTCGCCAAAATGGGCTGCGTGGGGTGGAAGGCCAGCCCGGCAAAAAGTGTGCCCGAATGGGGTTCCGGCAGGGTGGCCGCTTTTGCCCAATCGGCGCAGCACCACAAACAGACCGTGCCATCGGCCGACTTCGAGGCCAACCAACAGCCGTCCGCCGCAAAAGACAGCCCCGTCACCGCCCCCGTATGCCCCGCCAGCCCACACACCGCTCCCCGGTCCGCCGTGCGCCAGATTTGCACACGGCCGTCTTGCCCGCCAGACGCCAGCACCCCTCCATCCGGCGAGCCGGCCAGCGCCAGCACTTCCTTTTTGTGGGCCGCTATCTGGTCAACGAGCTGCCCATCCGGGATGCGCCAGAAACGTACCTGCCCATCCGCCCCGCCAGACACGGCCGTAACCCCATCCGCCAGCGCCAGCACACAGTTCACCCGTTTCTGGTGTGCGGCCACTTGTGCCGTGGGTGCATCCGTCCCCAGATGCCAAAGGAACACTTTGCCCTCAAAATCGCCGCTCACGGCCGTCTGGCTGTCCGGGGTGATGGCGATGGCGTAAATGTAATCAGCATGGCCGCGCAAGGTGCGTGACCCGCCCTGCCCGGTCAGGTTCCACACTTTCAACGCATTTTTTGAGGAAGAGAACAGGTGACGGCCGTCCGGCGCGGCCGCCACCGCAAAAACCGTGCCACTGTGCCCGATCAACTTCTGTTTTTCCTGGCCGGTGGCCACATCCCACAGCCGCACCGTCTGGTCATACGATGCGGTGGCCAGGGTGGCCCCATCCGGCGCCCAGGCCAGCCGGGTAATGTGCCGCCGATTGGCGACGAGAGTCCGTAAAAGCGTAAAACCAGGGGGAAAATCGTTCATGGTCAAAAAGACCCTAAGGGTTTTGAAAACCCTTAGGGTCTAAAAGGTTGCTAACAAATATCCTACCAGCAAAGCAACGAAGCCGCCAAAAACAGAAGCCAGAAAGTTGACCAGATCATTGTTCATCCAGCCCCAACCGCGCAACGGCCGTGTGGCCTGCCCACAATGCACCCGTTTCTCCGTCTCTTTCTGGCAAACGGCACACACGTAAATTTGCTGCACGGTGGCCCCCAGAAAGCTGTCAAACAGCGAGCCAAATAGTCCGCCTAACCCACCCGCCAACACCAGCGCCCACTGCCCGGTGAGCAGCACGGCCGTGCCGCCAATAAGCAGTCCGCCCGCAAAGGAAACGGCCGTGCCAAATGCTGAAATACCACCCGATGTGCCCACCGGCACGGTACGGCCGTTGGTGATCAGACGCGGCGGCCGTTTGCTGAGGGTGCCCAACTCCGTCGCCCAGGTATCGGCCGTCATCGCTGCCATCGCCCCCACAAACAGCGACAGCCAGACAGGAGAAGGCAAAAAACCATTCATCAACGCAAAAAAGGCGCCTGCGCCGCCATTGGCAAATACCTGCCAGATGTCCCGGCGATGCCCCTTGTCAAACTTCTCGGCCACCGCCTGCTTTTCACGCTCTTTATAATGGGAAAGCAAACTGGAACTGATGAAAAAAAGCGCCAGCAGCACGCCCCACTGCCAGCCGCCCAGACCGAAAGTTACGGTACCAACAATCAGCGCCCCCACTGCGCCAGAGTTCGAGAGTGAACCACGCCAAAAAGCCAGGGCAGTAATGAGGGCGCTAAGAAGAAATGCAATGAATAACTGCTGAGCCATGCTGCATCCAGAGATGAAGATGCCACAATTTTACCTGAGGGAAAGGTAATTGGGTAATTGGGGCTGATATCCTGGTTGGCTTTGAATGGGTGAAGGGTCTGCAAGAAGGGCTTATAAAATCGTTCAGGCCGTCACCGGCAGGCAAACGGTGAAAGTGGTTCCTTCACCCAACGTGCTGGACACTTCAATACGGCCGTGATGTTCTTCCACAATTTTCTGAGCCACCGACAATCCCAATCCACTGCCCTCCCGCCGTTCGCTGCCGGGGATGCGGTAAAAACGTTCAAAGAGGTGTTCCAGGTCTTGCGCGGAAATGCCAGGGCCAGTGTCGGTAACGCCAATGTGTATTTCTTGCTGGACGAGTTGGGCGGTGATGGTGATACGGCCGTTGTCCTGGTTATATTTGGTGGCATTGCTGACCAGATTGAGCAATACCTGTTTCAGCCGGTCGCGGTCGGCCAACACCACCTGGGTGCTGCTTTCGGTGGGCAAATTGTCGGCGCACTGCACGTGAATGGTGATGCTCCGCTCGGCAGCCTGGGTTTGCGAAATGTGCATCACCTCATCCACCACTGTCGCCACGGCCACCGGCACCATCTCCAGGCGCGCCCGACCTGACTCCAACCGGGCATAGTCTAGAAAATCGCGCGTCATTTTGGAGAGACGCTGTGATTCGCGCTTAATCATGGCTATCAATTGACCGTGACGCTCCACCGGCACTTCGGGGCGACTCAGCAGTTCGGCGGCCGAATTGATCGCCATGAGCGGCGTTTTGATTTCGTGCATCACCTCCGCCAGCAGGTCAGACTGATTAAAGAGGTGGGCGTTGACAATAGCCACGGCCGATTGTGAAGCCAATGCTTCCATCAGGGCTACATCCTGGCTGGTATAGGGACGGCCGTCTCGTTTGTTCAGCACTTCGAGTGCGCCAATGACTCCTTTGGGCGTCACCAGGGGCACGGCCAGCATGGAGCGAGTATTAAACGCCAGGTCTTCATCCACATTGGCATAATGGCGGTCATCCTGGCGCACATCGTCAATGATGAGGGAACGGCCGTGCCGCACCACCCAGCCAGCGATACTACCATCCAGAGGTACGGCCGTGTTCTCCGGTACCTTGCCGCTGGTAGAGGCCACAAAATGAAGCTGGCCTGACCCCCGGTCAACCAGCAAAATGGAGGCGGCTTCCGTATTGGTCAGTTCTGTAGACACATCCATCACCAGGCCAAGTAATTCGCTCAGGCGCAAAGTAGAACTGAGCCGGGTGCTGATTTCCAACAGACGTTGCAACCGTACCGGGCCTAATGCCTCGGCAATGGCCTGCCCGCCAAATTCATGTCCATGAAAAGATTGATTTATATCCATAAGAGAGTGGGAGATTGGAGATGAGGACTTGAATCAATCTCTCATCTCCAATCTCTTCCTTTGCGCAACAGCCACCGCCAATTGTGGCAATATCTCGACCACATCGGCGTGAATGACAACATCGGCAATTTGATCCAGGTGTGTTTCCGCCAGGTTAACCATGATCAGCCGCGCACCCTGCCGTTTGGCCTGCCAGGGCAGTTCGTTGATGGGGCTTACTTCCAATGAAGAACCGGCAACGAGCATCAGGTCGCAAACGGCCGTTTCATATTGCGCCTGCTGTAACACATGCAAAGGCAGCACTTCGCCAAAAAGCACCACATTGGGTTTCAAGATACCGGCACAGGCCGGGCACAGCGGCACATCACCTGTTTCCAAAAAACGCGGTACTACCAGGTCAGCATTGACCATCTGCTCACAGGTCATACAAGTGAATTCGCGCATATGGCCGTGTACTTCATAAACCATTTTAGACCCGGCTTTCTGATGAAGCAGGTCTATGTTTTGGGTGACAATACAAGAAAGCGCGCCAGCCTGCTCCATATGAGCCAGAGCCACATGAGCGGCATTTGGTTGTGCTTGAATAACAGTTTGGGCTAATGGGTGCAACCATTGATAAAACGGGCGGGGGTTATGCTTAAATCCGTAAATGGAGGCCACCTCCATGGGGTTGGCCTGCGCCCATAGGCCGGAGTTTGGGCTGCGAAAATCGGGGATGCCGGAGGGTGTACTGATACCGGCCCCGGTAAGGGCAACAATGGTGTGCGCTTTTTGCACCAGACTAATGGCTTTATGGAGAAGATAGTCTAGTTCATTCATCACCCATACCTATTTCTTAGCCAGTTGGTGAGCTAACTGGCCGATCTGCACCGCCGCTTTGCTCTCTGGACTTAGCTGTACCAGGGGGATGCTTTTGTTGACAGAGCGGCGTAAATCTTGGGGGGAGATGGAGATGACGGCCGTAACAGACTGTCCCAAAAAGGTTTCTATGGCCTGTTGGGGCACATTGGGGTTGCCGCTAAAGTCTAATAAGGCCAGGTGCAACTGTGTGTGCGGAAACATGATGCTTTGCAGCGAGGCCACAAATTGTTTGGTTGCTGCCAGACCGATGCGCTCTGGGGGCGTGCAGAGTAGTAGATGATCGGCTTGTTCGATGACGGGGCGGTTCACGGCCGTAATCCCCAACCCACAATCAACCACCACTGTCCCCCTCAAACCGGTCAACACTTCCATGATCTCTTCCACCTGCGTGGCTGAGGGTGTGTCTCCTGTGCCGGATAAATCACTCTCGGTCAGTAACAGTTGCAAATGGTCGTTATAGGGCATGAGCCGGGCCGATACATCTTTTGCCAGCATGTTTTCTGGTAAACGGGCCAATTTGTTCAGACCATTGCTCACTTTCTGGTTCAAATATAGCCCCACATGCCCTTGCCGCACATCCAGGTCTACCAATATCAGGGGATAATCGGGAGCGGCCAAAACCACCGCCAGGTTGATGGCTAATTGGGTAGCACCGGCGCCACCGCGTGCCCCCAAAACGGCAATGATCTGGTTGCTGGGAGTCAGGGCTACTGTATGGCTGGGCACGGCTTTGACGGCTGGGGATACCGCTACCGGTGGTGTGGCGGCAACTACATCTGGCCGCGGCGGCACATTTTCCAACAGGTTTTGGACACGCTCTATTAACTCAACCGGTTCTGTAGGTTTGGTCAGGTAATCATCTGCCCCGGCATTGAACCCGGCCAATTTTTGCTCGGCCACATTGACCGCCGAAAACATGATGATCGGTGTCTGGGCAATTTTGGGGTTGTTGCGAATGCGGCGGCACACTTCCCAACCATCCAGGTCAGGCATCATGCCGTCCAATAAGATGAGGTCGGGCTGTTCGGCATCGGCCAGGGCCAATGCCTGCATACCAGAGGTGGTGGCGGTGACAGCATATCCCTGCTGACGCAGGACGCGGGAGATAATTTCTAATGTTTCGGGGTGGTCATCTACAATGAGTAATTTGTGTGTCATGACGGCCGTTTCGCCTGGATGGTTGACCTTTACACCGGAGGCCAGGGGTAATGGCGACCTGGCCCTGGGGCAATGAATCTTCCTGTATCTGCAATGGTACGTGTGCGGCGCTGCAAAGCGGTCAGCTCACGCGCCGACAACAATTGCGACATCTCATCATACAGTGAACCAGATTTTCGCGCCAGCGTTTGCAGAAAGAGCGTAACGTCTGCCAGCAGTGAGGGGGGTACGGCCGTGCCTGCAAACTCCCAGATAACAGTTCGCAGTTTATATTCGGCGTGGAAACAGATGCCATGATCGATCAGCCACAATCGGTCTGGTTCTGCTGGCGTTTCCGGCTCTTCAATGAGGACATGACCTGCCTTGCGGTCAGCATTATTGATCAAAATATCCAACAGGGTGATTTTTTGTAATTGGGGAGCAAAAGCGCCATTACCTTCAATAGTAAAGTAGTGACAGTCAGGGTTATGGGGAATGAATAATTGCACAGAGCCGATACCGTGTGGGCCGTCGCGCAAAACAGTAGGTGGCACAAGCCCCCATTGCAGGGACTCGCGTTGGTGCAAGGTGCCCTGAGGGAAATCCCATAACGGCCGTTCGCCGCGACGAGGTTTATAGACGGCTTGCACTTCGGTCAAGGGGAGGTTTGCGTGATCGAGGGTCTGAGTGACGGCCGTGTTCGGGCAAATACGCACCAGAAACGTGTAGTTGGAACTCCAGGGCAACAACCCTTCAAGGTGCATGTCGCCCCATTGCAGCAAAGAAGTAATGACGGCCGTGTCCATAAAAACTACTTACTCAGGCGGCGTGCCCATTGCGATGGGGACAAAAGTGACCATCCGGGTCTATTGGTCGGCCACAATTGCCACAAATAGGCCTACCTGCTTTCACTACCTCATTGGCATGTTGAATGAGCGCCTGTACCTGGGCACGTGTGGCCCAATAGCTAACCACATTTGGTTCTTCCCCTTCTTCTACCAATTCGTAAGCAACCAATACAACCTGATCACTGTCCTCATTATATCCCAACCCCATATTCCCCACGCGGAACAAGGGCTGTACTGGTTGTTTCAAGCGCATATCTGTCCAGACCGGAGCTTCCTGCGCAGATTGGGGAAATTTGGTGTTTAGTTCGGCCAAAAGCGATTCAAAACTACTGGCGAGCATACGCGCCTGCTCTTTCTCGATAACAAGAGAGATGATTTGTGACCCCCGGCTACCTTGCACAAAAAAGGTGCGCTGGCCGGGTTCTCCAATTGTGCCCACTGTGAGATGCGTCACCGGGTTTAACTCAATATGACGCGCCATGTGCAAAAAATCCTCTGGGAGACTAGAGATCGGAGCGGCAGGTCAGTTATCTTCGCTCTCTTATCTCTAATCGCTTATTACTGCAAACACTTGATGATTATACTTTTTCGTTTGCCTTTTTCTTGTCCGGTTTTTTGGCCGGTGGCGGGCGTAATGGGCCATCATCGTTTATACGGCCGATACGGACCCCACCTTGCTCCGGTAATGTTATCACACTTATGGAAGCGGGGGCGATGGTCAACCGTTGGAAAAGGTCAATGTGTACCCCCAGATAATGGGCTAATACCAGTTTGATCAAATCGGCGTGAGAAACTACGATGATCATGTCATCCGGGTGCTGCTGTGCCAACTTTTCTAAGGTCTGGATAGCGCGGAACTGAACTTCACGCAGCGCCTCGCCGTTGGGAAAACGTAAGCGGCTGGGGAAAAATTGCACCACAAACCAGAGCTTGTTCTTCGATAGGGTCTTTATTTTTTCACCTTCCCAATCGCCATAACGAACTTCGCCCAGGTCAGTGAGGGGGGTTATTTCTAGTTGGTGCGGGGTAGCGATGGGCACGGCCGTTTCCATACACCGGGTAATGGGACTGCTATAGATGGCTTTAATAGGGAGGTGACTCAATCGTTCGGCGGCGGCGGCAGCCTGGGCACGGCCGTTGACATTCAAATGAACTCCTTCAATCCAACCTGCCAACCGGTTCTTTTTCACCCAATCATTCTCGCCATGCCGCACTAAAATAATAGTTGACATAGGCGGAATGATAGCACAATTAGGTTTTTGAAGTTAACTGCTGGGGAAAATAAAACGGCCATCCGGGGCAGGACAGCCGTATAGAGTTCACTGAAAGGTAGAGGCTAATGGGTGGTTGATTGGCCAGAACTCACCACAAAAGAACCGTCCAGAACAGAGTAACCTTTAATGGCATCCATATGCTCAAGCAATTTCATAATGCAATCACGTGCCCCTGTTACCGTCAGGCTAAGGACGACATCTTTTTGTTCCAGGTCGTTTTCGACCTTCTCTGGTGATTGTACACCTTGTTCTTCGATCATCATTCTTAATATCCTGCTGTTCACTTTAATCTAAAAACGATTTATAGGATTGAACACTGCTATCCTAAGTATTAAACCAAGTGCAGCTTTGCCATAGCTTAATGCAGTTGTTGGCCTATGCCAACAGCAAAAAGGTCATATATCAAATGTCTTGTTGACTGAATGATGAGAAAAAAGCAGAGGAGAACAAAGAATTACGGCCGTGCATGGCTAAGTTCACGGCCGTAAGTAACTATTCAATTACTCATTCTACCTGGTTGTTGTCCCGCCGCCGGGCCATTCCAGGCCGTACTCAAAAGTTCAATAAGCTCCGTCTTTTGCTGGCGCACATCATGAAGTTCCTTTAGTGTCCGTTCCATTATTTCTTCATAATACTTCACCTGCGCCCGCGCCATCTGTAAGCGCCGCGTATCTTCGGTGAGCTGATCATGCAACTCATGTTCTCTTTGCTCCAACTGCAACCGTCTCTCAACCGCATTGGTGTTATCCATTGGAATCCTTCCTTTAACTGCATATAAGGTCATAAGATCATTCCATCCTTTCTAGAAGTGCCTTTGTCAGGGAAACATGAGGAAATAAACAGCACCCGTACTTTGGTACTATATAATATACATGGATAGATGGCTGTCAAGTGAAAATTAAGTGAGCAATGTCATCATTAATTCATTTCCGCCAGGTAAATTCCACCTTAAATGGGTGGCCTACTCCCTGCTTGTATGGCACAATGCCCTGCATCTATTTGTTAAGTTCTAATTGAGGAATCAATCTGTTGTTAAAGCAAAATGTGTTGCTCTTCATCGTTATATTTTTCCTGGTGGCCTGTGGGCAAAACGTGACCACCACTCCCACTTCCACTCCCCCTCCACCCCCCACAACTACCCCTGCACTCAGTACCCAGACACCCACACCCACCAGAACCACATTACCCACACCCACCACAATGGCAACGCCATCTATCCCCCTCATTGCTGTTAATGATCAGGTATTAACCGATGATGGCGAGATTACTATTGCTTCGGTGATGAGTCCACAACCGGGTTGGTTGGCTATTCATGCACTGCAAGATGAGGAGTTGGGTGAGATATTGGGGATGACGGCCGTGCAAACGGGCATCAATACAGACCTGGCTATCCACATTAACGCTCTTGAGGCCACCCCTGTGCTGGCTGCTGTGCTTCATGTTGACGAAGGAACACCTGGCGAGTTTGAGTTTCCCGATGGGCCTGATGTACCCCTGATGTTTGAATCAGGCATCATTGCCCAAACCTTTAACCCACAGTTTGAGTTGTCGCTGCCCGTCATTACCGTAAACAATCAGGAGATTCTGGAAGATGGTCTGGTTCACCTGGAAAAAGTTGTGGCGCTCACGCCCGGTTGGTTACTCATTCAAGCTGATAACAATGGCCAACCGGGAAATTACCTGGGATCAGCCCCACTGACCGCTGGGGCTAATGAAAACCTGACCGTGCATATCCCCTGGCAGCAAGGTACGACCACCCTCCATGCGCTTATTTATGCCGATAACGGCCGTATTCACCAACTCGAATTACCTGACATTGATATCCCCTTCCAGGTCAATGGACAGCCAGTAGTGGCATCGTTTCACGTCACATACCCCCCGGATTTGTACGTTTTGGACCAGCCTGTGATTGACGGAAAATTTGAAGTAGAAAGAGTCACCAGTAACGGCCCTGGGTGGCTGGTTGTGTATTATGACGATGGAGGGCGGCCTGGCCTGATCATCGGATATGAGGCGTTGGCGGATGGCGTTAATGAACATGTAAGTGTAGAAGTTTTGCACACGGCCGTGACCAATCCCCTACACATCCGCCTACATGAAGATACCGAACCCGGTGATGCCTTTGACTTTCCCCGCGTTGACCCCCCCATCGTGTACCAGGGTCGCCAGTCGTTACCATTCACATTTAACACCGAACCCGGCAGTTACATTGTGACTCGTGATCAAATCCTTCAGCAGACGAACAACATGACCTGGCAAATCACCGTTCCCTATGCCATCGTAGACCAACCAGCCTGGGTCGCCATCCAGGCAGACGCCAATGGTTCACCTGGGGAAATTTTAGGCTTTGCACCCCTGAAAATAGGATTAAATCGGGACGTCATGGTGGAACTAGACACCCCCACGACAGAAACGATTCATGCTGTCCTCTATACCGATGCGGGCGAAGTGGGCGTTTTTGAATTTCCTGATGGTGATGATGTTCCCATCCAGAGAAATCGGCGCATCCTGTCAGCGCCGTTTATGATTCTCAACTTCAATGAAATAACTGTCCCTACCACCGAAGAATAACTTTCAAAACCCCGGAGATTGGAGGAACACTGGGGTTTGAAAACAGTCAATAAACTTCCCGCACCACAGCTAACATATCCCCCATAACACCCGCCGCTGTCATTTCTACACCTGCGCCTTTGCCACCAATGAGTAATGGTTCATCATCGTAACGCTCGGTACGGAAGCTAATGTACTTAAGATTTGCCAGTGCGCTGTCAGTTGCGATGGCTTTTAATCCCACCTTACCACCCTGCTCATCCACCTCTGCCACATAACGCAGCACCTGACCATTGGCTTTGGCTGCCGCCACCTTTGCCTGCATAACTTCATCAAGTTGTGAGACAGCTTCCATAAATTCCGGGACCGACAGGGAAGCCATTTCCGGAGCATACAAAGATTCAACTACTATGTCGCTTTCTTCAAAAGGCCAACCAGCCATACGCCCTAAAATGAGGAGTTTTCGCATGGCATCCATTCCTCCCAGGTCGTCACGTGGATCCGGTTCCGTGTAGCCATTGGCTTTGGCCTCATGCACGGCCGTGCTAAAAGCCACCCCCGCATCCATTTGCTGGCAAATATAACCCAACGTCCCGCTCATCTGACCTTCTATCTGGTAAATACGATCATTTGTGTCTAGCAAATAGCGCAGCGTGGCAATGATGGGCTGTCCGCCGCCAACCGTACTTTCGTGGCGTACACGTGGATGATTAAAAAAGCCCAGCGCTCGCTGCCAGGGTGCCGACAATGGTTTTTTGTTAGCCAATACCACGCTGTAACCCAGGTTGATAGATCGCTTCAACACCGATTCCATACTGTCTGCGGCCGTTACATCCACCACGAGTACATTTTCTAATTCTGCTTCACTGGCCGCATCTAACACACCATGATCCGACGGCCGTTGCATTTCCGTCACTATTTGCCCACGCCATTCAGGATCAACCGGCAAACCTCCCATTTTAGCGGCCACAATGTCCATCAGCTGTTCATCTGCCAGCCCACTGATAGCCCACTGCCATGTTTTGCTGTCGGTAACAGCTATCACGCTAAAATAGCAATTATTACGTGCTGCGGTCTGCTCACGGCCGTGAACAATTTGCCGCAGCAACGCACTACCAACACCACCCGCCCCATACAAAATCACCGGCACTCTCTTCATCCAATAACTCCTTCATTCTTGAGGGCAAGGCCCATGGCCAACATGATTTTCCAACCTGCATCCACCAAAACAAAAGCCCCGTCCGAAAACGAGGCCTTTGCTTACACCGTAGCGCTAATTTCCTGAAGGAGATGGCGCTACGGTGTGTTTAGGTAAATAACTATCCATGAGCACCACCTCCTCATGATATAAGATAGCAAAACAATGAATTGAGGAAATGATGGGCGCATTATGGCACACATGACCAATCATGTCAAATAGTATTTCAGGTCAATGCGGCCAATGCCGCCAATACCTGGTCTACCTCCTCATGCGTGTTGTAATGCACAAAACCAATACGAACCAGGCCACCTTTATCGGCCAAAGCCAGCCGCTCCATCACCGCTACCGCATAATAGTCGCCATGCCAGACAAAAATGCCCTGCTCGCCTAAACGGGTGGCAACCTCTTCAGGAGAATGTCCGGCCAGACTAATAGCAAATGTGGGTGTGCGTTGCTCCAAATTCTCAATATCGGTGATGCCATAAACACGCAAGCCGGGAATCCGGGCTGCCCCTTCCAGAAAGTGTTGGCTGAGGCTCATTTCATATGCTTTGATGGTAGCCATGGCCGACACCAACCTCTCGCGGCGTGTACCTTGCGCACCGGCAATGGCAGCGATGTAATCTATGGCTGCGGTCACACCTGCCAGACTTTCAAAACTTTGGGTGCCGGTTTCCCATTTGCCCGGTGGATTGGGGGAAGACGGCCGTACCTTATACGCCTTTAGTTCATGGAGCAGGTCATACTTGCCATACAGCGCCCCCACATGGCCGCCAAAAAATTTGTAGACAGAAGCCGCCAGGAAATCACAATCCAACGCCTGCACATCAAGCAAACCGTGGGGGGCATAATGCACGGAATCTACATACACCAATGCGCCTGCCGCGTGTGCCAGCGATGCCACACGCGACACATCAGTAATACTACCAACAGCATTAGAAGCGTAGGTGACAGCCACCAGCCGGCTCTTTTCACTCAGCAAGGCAGGCAGGGTATCCAGACGCAGCGTACAGTCGGCGGGGTCAAAATCCAGCCAGCGCACGGTGACGCCGTGGTCGGCGGCCGCCATAACCCAAGGGGTGATATTGGCATCGTGGTCTAGCCGGGTGACGATGATTTCATCACCGGGCTGCCAGGTTTGTGCCAGAGCACGACTAAAGGCGAAGGTGAGGCTGGTCATGTTTTGGCCGAAGATGATTTCTTCAGGCCGCCGGGCATGGTAAAAATCCATCATGGCCCGCCGGGCGGCAGCGATGACGGCATCCGAGTAACGGCTCGTGGTGAAGGGGCCACCTTGATTGCTGCCGCCGTGCGTCAGGTAGGTACTGATGGCGTCTATGACTGATTGGGGAACCTGGGTGCCCCCAGGCCCATCCAGATACACGGCCGTGCGCCCATTCACTTCTAATTGCAGCGCCGGAAACTGGCCGCGTATGGTCATAGGCTCAAAGGAGGTCGTTTGTTTCATCTTGGCGTTTACCTTTTCTCCTACCGTGCCGATCAATCCGGCAGGAACCAGCTTAACAGGGTGCTGACGATGGTGATCACAATGCTGGCTAAAAAGGCGGAGATACTATTTTGAACCACGCCACCGCCGGTGAATTCCAGACCCACATTGAGCCAACTGACCAGCAGAAGCATCAGTGTGTTGATGACCAATGTAAACAATCCCAGGGTGGCGATAGTAAGGGGCAAGGTGAGCAATTTGACCAACGGCCGTACAAATGCATTGACCAGGCCAAACACAATTGCCACGATAGCCAATTGCACCCATTGATCGGTTAGATAGATATTGGGTACCAGCGTGGCCGCAACCAACAAGGCGGCCATATTGATGCCAATTTTGATGAGGATTTTTATCATCTGCTTCTCCTGTGTTAATAAATCTCCCGGAGGTTGTCGTCTCCACGTTGCACCACCCTGAAAACCTCCGGGAGGTTGGGTGAAATCTTATATTGACCATCCACCAGGAATCATAGACAATGCGCCCTCCGGCGCGCCTCTAGCATTGGTATTGTGGGGAAGTATAACATAAAAGCTCAAGGGCGTTTACATAAGAGGTGAAAGCATGAAAAGAGCAAGTTTACTAATGATACTGTTTTTAGCAGGCATGGCGCTGGCCTTTTGGACGGTAGCCCGCCCGGCGCCGGCCGCCGACCATCCCACGCTGGAACATGACGTCGTGGTGGTGCGCGCTTACTTTGACGACCCGGCCATTGTGGCCACTGTCGCCCGTACCCAGGAACCCTGGGAAGTGGATTATCACAAGAATTTTATGGTGCTGGAGGTGGACGCGGCCGAGTACCAGCAGTTAGTTAATTTAGGCTTGCGGCTGGAAGTGGATGAGGAATTAACGGCCGAACTCAACAAAATTCGCGTTCCCTTACTCAATCAGGGTGGCGGTATTCCCGGTTATCCCTGTTATCGCACGGTGGAAGAGACGTTTGCTACGGCCGTGGCCCTGGCTACCAATTACCCTACGCTGGCCGAATGGGTGGACGCAGGTGACTCCTGGGAAAAGACAGCCGCATTGGGTGGGTATGACATGCAAGTGCTGGTACTGACCAATGAGACCATTCTACGGCCCAAACCCAAGTTATTTATTACGTCTGCCATTCATGCCCGCGAATATACCACCGCCGAATTGATGACCCGCTTTGCCGAGTACCTGATCAACAACTATGGCGTGGATGCCGACGCCACCTGGCTGATGGACAATCACGAGATTCATCTGATGCTGCACACAAACCCGGACGGCCGTAAACAGGCCGAAACCGGCCTCTCCTGGCGCAAAAACACCAACCAGAACTATTGCAGCCCCACCTCCACCAATCGGGGCGCTGACCTGAACCGTAACTTCCAGTTTGAATGGGGCTGCTGCGGTGGCTCCAGCGGCAGCCAATGTAATGAGACCTATCGTGGCCCCTCCCCCGCTTCGGAACCGGAGGCGCAGGCCGTACAAAATTACATCTTCGCCCACTACCCCGACCTCCGAGACCCCCCCCTGAACGCCGCTGCGCCAGTCACTACCACCGGCATTTATATGGACATTCACAGCTACAGCGAACTGGTGTTGTGGCCCTGGGGTTTTACGGCCACGCCCACGGCCAACGGCACGGCCATGCAAACGTTGGGGCGCAAGTTTGCCTACTTCAACGGCTATTACCCCGAACAGGCGATTGGCCTGTATCCAACCGACGGCACGACCGACGATTTTGCCTATGGTGAAGTGGGGCTGCCCGCTTATACTTTTGAACTGGGCACCTCGTTTTTCCAGAGCTGTGGTTTCTTTGAAAATGACATTATTCCCGGCAATATGCCTGCGCTCATTTATGCGGCTAAGGCGGTGCGTGAGCCGTATCTGGCCCCGGCCGGGCCGGAGGCGCTGAATGTGGCGGTGAGCAGCATCATTGTGGAGGCAGGCGAACCGGTGACGCTCACGGCCGTGCTCAATGACACCCGCTACAATAACCAGAATGGCACCGAACCCACCCAGAACATTGCGGCAGGTGAATACTACATTGATACGCCGCCCTGGATTACGGAAACGACACCCATTGCCCTGCCCATGACGGCCGTTGATGGCAACTTCAACAGCCCGGTGGAAGGGGCGGAGGCAGTGATTGATACCGCGGCATTGGCTGACGGCCGTCACCTGCTTTACGTGCGCGGGCAAGATGCCAGCGGACGATGGGGCGTCTTCAGCGCCGTCTTTCTTTTTATTGTTGATCCGGGCGTAGCTCCGGTTTTGGGTGGGGAAGTGTCGGCAGCGGATACCGGCCTGCCATTGGCGGCTACCATCACAGCCAACACCATTTTCCAGACCCAAACCGATCCTGGTACCGGCATTTACCAGATGCAGGTAATTAGCGATACGTATGAGATCACGGCCGTGCCCGACGACCCCAACTACGCCAGCGCCACCGTTACCGGGCTGGTGGCCCAAAACGGCCAGACGGTGCAGCAAGATTTCCAGCTATATCCCTATTGTGATGTCTTTACTGACGATGTGGAAATGGGGGTGAATGGCTGGACGGCCCAGGCGCCCTGGGCGATTACCACCGAAGCTGCGCACAGCCCCACCCACTCCTGGACGGACAGCCCTGGCGGGAACTATGGCGATAATCGCAACATCGCCATCACCTCACCGGTCATAGACCTGAGCGATTACACCAGTGTCATTCTGAACTACTGGCAAATTTGCGACACGGAAGCGGACTATGATTACTGCCATGTGGAACTTTCCACGGATGGCGGCGCAAATTGGAATGAAATTGCCAGCTTTGACGGGCCTCATTCGCAGTGGGAAGAGGTGACGCTGGATGCTTCCATGCTGGATAACCAGGCCAACGCCCGCATCCGCTTCCGCTTTACATCTGATGGTTTTGTGGTGGATGATGGGTGGCATGTGGATGATATTCGCGTGCGGGGGGCAGGGCCGGCGTGTGTGAATTATGTGGCCCCGGAGGCCAGTTTCACCAGTTCCAGCCCGGATGCTTTAGGTGAGGCCACGCAGTTTACCAATGAATCTACCGGTTCGGAATTGACGTTTGAATGGGATTTTGGGGATGGCAGTGGCAGCAGCGATACGAACCCGGTGCACACGTACACGGCCGTCGGCAGCTAC
>CAYXUZ010000012.1:43079-63849 GCA_964467705.1 uncultured Ardenticatenaceae bacterium
ACTTCGCCCATTGAGTTAGGGCAAACGGCCGTCTTCACCAACAGTTCCACGGGTGACAACCTGAGCTACCTGTGGGACTTTGGCGATGGCAATACCAGCACCGAGACCAATCCTACCCACCTCTACGCCTCTGCCGAAGATTACACTGTCACGTTGACCGTTACCAATGAGGTAGGTGCGGATGTGGCCACGGCCGTTGTCACAGTTCTGCCGCTGGTTGACCCACCAGACTATCTATTATTCTTGCCTATCATTGTGGCGGCTCCGCCTGAATAGCGTAATCCGTAATTCGTAATCCGTAATCCGTAATCCGATTCAGGTTACGGATTACGGGCTACGGTTTACGGACTATGGGTGCCAGGGTAAGGAAGGGGGCACGGCCGTTTGGGCATACGGCCCATTACGCAGATCGTCAAAAAAGCCGCGCTCAAACAGCCCGCCATAGGAGAAAATGGCATGGCCGGCCGTGCCCAACTGCCGTGCCATCTGGATGCGGGCGACAATCTCGTTGAAGTCATCATAGCTGCCATTGATGCCGGGCACGATGTAACGGCCGTTGGCCTCCCCCTGAAAATTTTGCACCAGCGCATACCAGCGCGATTGTCCATATGGCTGCCCATCCCACGTCGTACCGCCATAGATCATCGGTGAGATCGCATCAATATAACCACCGCCCACCCACGCTTTAGAATCCTGGTAATAATTATGGTACCCTTCGGATGCGCCCCAACCCCAATAATCTATGTACACCGGCCACACGGCCGCCGTTAACCAGAAGTTTGGCTTATCGGCAATCCCCCCGTCCCCATACAACAAATCATAAAACTTACTCACCGTGCCATTCACCTGTGCCCGCTGCCAATCTTCATAGCTGCCATAACCAGACGGTGGTGCGGAAAAACAGGGCACACCCGCCGCACCCGCACTCACCGGATCGCAAGAAGTGCTGATGTGCCCATACCGGATGTGATCCAGATGGATACCATCAATGTCATAGCGCGTCACCACGTCAGCCGCTACAGCAAGGATGTGGTCGTCAAAAAAGACGGAGGCGGGAGTGGCCCGCCAATAAGAACTGCAATGCACCTGACCGCTCGTTGTCCATTGCAAGCCGTTGGCACGGCCGTTGCTCATCCCATGATAGTTCACCAGCCGCCAATACAAAGGCAGCGGCGTCACACTGGCGCTGGGTGGGGTGGTGCAGTTGTCCCACACCGGATACACATTGATATAAGCATGAACCTGAATGTTGTGAGCGTGGGCACGTTCAATCATATAGGCCAGCGGATCCCAATACGGGTTGGGTGGCACACCAAGCCCCTGCGCACTCACACGATACGCCCAGGGTTCAATCGGGGAATCATAGTAGGCATCGGCCGCGCCGCGCACCTGGAAAAAGAGGGCATTAAAACCGGCGTAGGCCGCATTGTTCACGATTTCGTCAATTTTGGCCGGGTTGGCCGGATTGTTGTAGTCCGTCCAATCAAAGCGCGTCACCCACAGGCCGCGCATTTCTACCATCTGTCCGGGTGGGGTAGGCGTCGGTGTGGGAGTTGGCGTGGGCGTGAAAGTGGGTGTGGGCAACGGCCGCATCACCAGCGGCAGGTATGTGTCAGGTGGAGGTGTTTGGGCGAGTACGGCCGTCACCAATCCCCCCAACATGAGGAGCAGCAACAAAATGGTGGTTCGTTGGGCTTTCACACTACCCCTGATCCAGATACTGCAATGCCAACTGCACCCGTTCGTCCACCGTTTTGGCCTCGCGGGGCAGTCGCTGCAAAGCGGCCTGCGCCTCCACAATGCTGAAGCCCAGACCGGTGAGGAAATCAATGACATCGGCGTCCACATCACTGACAAAGGGCACGGCCGTGCCCGCCTGCGTCATATCCAATTTATCGCGTAGCTGAAACATGATGCGCTCGGCTGTCTTCTTGCCAATACCGGGCACGCGCTGGAGCACGGCCGTTTCCTCCCGCAATATCGCACTCTTCAACAGTTCCGGGCTGAGGGTGGACAATATCGAAAGCGCCACCTTTGGCCCTACCCCATTGACGCCCAACAGCACCTCAAACAACTGCAAATCATCCGTCGTTTCAAAGCCATAGAGCGCCAACTCCTGCTCCCGCACAATCAAGTGCGTGTGCAAATGAATAGCCCGCCCCACGCCACCCACATCTTCCAACACCGTGCGCGGCACAAACACCCGAACCCCCACCCCGCCCACAGCAATGATCAGAGCGGCATTTTCAATACGTTGGATGGAACCGGAGATGGAAGCGATCATAGGTGTTTTTGTGAGTTGGTGTCTTCGTGATTTTGTGCTTTCGTGTTCTGGTCACTCAGGCACTAAAACACAAAAACACACAGACACCTCAATCATACAATGATTGATAGCGTTGGTAATGATAATGTGTAATCGCCACTGCCAGGCCGTCGGCGGCGTCGTCGGGTCGGGGCGTCTCTTCAAGGTCGAGCAGGTTGCGCACCATGAGCTGCACCTGGTTTTTGTCTGCCTTGCCGTAGCCGGTGACGGCGTCTTTGATTTTGGGCGGTGAGTATTCGGCGATGGGCAAACCGGCGTTGGCTAGTGTCAGCAGCAGCACCCCCCGCGCCTGACCGACGGTGATGGCGGTGGTGATGTTACGGCCGAAGAACACTTCTTCCACGGCAGCCGTATCGGGCCGGTACTCGTCAATCAACGCCTGCAACTGGCGCTGGATGGTTTGCAGCCGTTGGGGCATGGGTTCATCGGGTTGGGTGGAGATGACGCCGTAGGTCACGGCCGTGAACTGACCCTCTATCACATCAATAATCCCATATCCGGTGGTCGCCGTCCCAGGGTCTAACCCAATAATTCTCATCAAAGGGGAATTATGAATTATGGATTATGAATTATGAATAAAGAGCCTCCTTCATAATTCCTAATTCCTAATTCGTAATTTTCTTAAGCCGCTTCCAGAGCGGCCATCGTTTCTTCGCTCATGTCCAGAGCCGAATAGACGTTCTGCACGTCGTCCAGGTCTTCCAGCGCTTCCACGCACTTCATCACCTGCATAGATTCGCTGAGCGACAACCCCAGCGGATTGTTAGGATCATAAATCATGGTTGCTTCCGTCAGGTTATAGCCACTCTGCTGCAAATGGTTGCGCACACTTTGGAACTGCTCTAACTCCACGTAAATTTCGGCTGTGCCATCTTCAAATTGCACATCTTCCGCACCCATTTCGGCGGCGGCCATAAACAGTTCGTCCTGATCAAATTTGCCCTCGACGGCGATATAGCCTTTACGGGTGAACTGCCAGGAGACAGAACCGGCTTCGGCCATGTTGCCGCCGTTTTTGTTGAGCGCGTGGCGCAGGTCGGCCACAGCGCGGTTGCGGTTATCGGTGACGGTTTCAATGAGGATACCCACCCCATGCGGCCCATATGCTTCATACATCACCGTTTCCAACTGCCCGCCTTCCAGTTCGCCGGTGCCTCGTTTGATGGCCCGTTCGATGTTGTCCTTGGGCATGTTTTCGGCTTTGGCTTTCTCAATGGCCAGGGCCAGGGCGTTGTTGAAGGTGGGGTCGCCGCCGCCTTCGCGGGCGGCGATGGTGATGTCTTTTGCCAGCCGAGTGAAAATTTTGCCCCGTTTTTTATCGGTGGCCGCTTTTTTGTGTTTAATGGTTGCCCATTTTGAATGACCAGACATGATTTTTACCTCTTGATGTGGGCGTTTCAGTAAACAGTGAACAGTATGCAGTGAACGGTTTAGAGGCCCACTTTTAAGTTTAATTTGCGAAGGGGGATTATATCACAGTCGGCGTTTTGGGGAACGTGTACGGCCGTGCCCTTTCCCGCCCTTTCTCGCCACTTTCTTATCTGGCAGGGGGGACGGCTGGAATTCCTCAATTTCGGTTTGCAACGTGCGCAGCTTTTTGAAGGTGAGCAGTTCCGGATAGGCGCGTGTCATCTGCCGGTAGGTGTTGCGCCACAGTTGGAAGTCAGCGCGACGGCCGTACCGCTGCATACTCCCCTGCTTGCGAAATTGCCAGGGCTTGAAGCCCGTGTAATGGATGCCCCACAACACGGCCGGGTCAGGATAGCCGTTCAGGCTGTGATAACGCAAATCCACATTCGTCCACCGGCCCGACCAGCGCAGCGTCAGATATTGCATCTCCGGCCATTCAAACTGGCTGCCCACCATTTCGCGGATTTCCGGCCGTTCCAAATCCTGCAAAATGGCCTGGAACTCGGCCAGCGACGGCTCAATCACCAGCAGCGAACTGATGACGCCCATGTTGGTGGGGTCGGCCCCCACCCGGTCGGTGATGGCGCGGGGAATGGGTTGCCCGTGTGGGCAATCGGCATAAATCTGGTGCCAGTTCCAGGTGCCATCCTGGGCCACGCTGTCGGGAATGATGAAATTGCCGTCCGCGCCCCATTCCATGACGTGCGTTTTGCGTTCGTTAATGGTGCCGGCGGGCGCGGGCAGGCTGAATAGCTGGTCGTATTGTTTGATCGGCAGCAGGTCGGCGTCCAGCAATACGATTTTGTCGTAATGTAACCCTAAATCACCATCGGCCCCCAGGCGCAGGGCGTGCAGTTTGGTGAAGACGAGGGGTAGATACGGCCGTGACCCCGCCAGTTTATGCGGAATGACAATTGGCTCCACCTCCAGCACATGGTCATACAACAACGTCATTGCCTTCCGCGCCATACTCGTGATTTCCGGCGTCACCAGGCAAATAATGTCCGCCTGCGTTTGCTGCCGCCGCAGCCCATACGCCAGTAGCAGCACCGCCGACAGGTAGCTGTCATTGAGGGTGAAGAGAGTGACAAAGGCGAAACGGGCACGGCCGTCTGGCCGCCGCATCCGGTCAGGTTGGGGATAATTGGACATATCAGCGAGGGATTATAACCAGTTACCAATTGCCCAAGTACCTGGTTCAGTGATGCAAAATCTGTGACAGGAACAACTTCGTGCGCTCGTTTTTGGGGTTGTTGAAAAAGTTATCCGGGATATTCTCTTCCACAATCAGCCCGGCATCCATAAAAATGACCCGGTCGGCCACTTCGCGGGCAAAACCCATCTCGTGCGTCACCGCCAAAATGGTGTAGCCGCTCTGCGCCAGGTCACGCATTACATCCAGCACTTCTTTGATCATTTCCGGGTCGAGGGCACTGGTGGGTTCGTCAAAAAGCAAAATCTTCGGCTCCATCGTCAGGGTGCGGGCAATAGCCACCCGCTGCTGCTGCCCGCCAGATAGCTGTCCCGGATATTTGTGGGCCTGTTCGGGAATACCCACCCGCGTCAACCATTTCACGGCCGTCTCCTCTGCCCGATCCCTTGACCATTTGCGCACATGAATGGGGGCCAGCGTCACATTTTCCAGCACGGTCAGATGGGGGAACAGGTTGAACTGCTGAAACACCATGCCCACTTCGCGCCGGATTTCGGCGATGTTGCGCACATCATGGCTGAGCGTGATGCCGTCTACCACAATCTCCCCTTCCTGGTGTTCTTCCAGCCGGTTCAGGCAGCGGATGAAGGTGGATTTACCGCTGCCAGACGGGCCGATAATAACAATCACCTCGCCTGGTTTCACCAGCAAGTCAATCCCTTTCAACGCCTGAAAATCGCCATACCACTTATGGACATTGTGGCACTCGATGATGTATTCACCGGCTAACGGCCGTGTCTTTGTCAGAAGTTCTGCTGTCGTCATCATTCTTCCCTGTTTCGTAATCCGTCAACCGAAGCCCGACCACCGATTACGGATTGCCGATTACCGTTCCCCCAACCCCGTCTGCCGTTCCAGCCGCTCCGAATAGCTCACAATGATGGCCGAGACAACAAAGTACAAAACGGCGATAAACAGATAAGCTTCGCGGCGCACGCCCAACCACTGCGGCTGCGAGGCGATGGAGTTGGCGACGCCCAAAATATCCAGCAGGCCCACAATAGCCACCAGCGTCGTATCTTTAAATAGGCCAATGTACTGCCCGGTGATGGCCGGGATAACCGTGCGTAACGCTTGCGGCAAAATAATCAGCCGGTACTTGTTGACCGTACTCAGACCGAGAGAATCGGCCGCTTCATACTGCCCTCTAGGAATGGCTTGCAGCCCGCCGCGCACATTTTCCGCCAGATATGCGGCCGAAAAGAAGGCAAACGCCCACATCACCCGCCACGTTTTCAAAAATTCCATGCCCGGCGGCAGGAAGATGGGGAACAGGATGATGGAGAGGAACAGGACGGTGATGAGAGGGATGCCGCGAATAAACTCAATGTACAACGTGCAAAAACCAGCGACCACGTTCCCTTTCCAGACGTGCTGAAATATGTAGGCGATGACCGGCAGGGACAGCGGCCAATAAGCCAGCAGCAGTTCAAATGTGTTGCGAGCAGTGGCCGCCAGTTCAGGGGTGCTGTTGATCAGTCCCCAAATCATAATGGCGAAGGCCACCGGATAGGTGATCCAGTCAGGAATACCGCGAATGGTGCTGCGCCGGCCGAGCGCCAGCAAAATGCCCAACGGGAAGGAGACGACAATAGCGAACGCCGTGATAATCAGCGTCAGCATAAAACCACCCCAATCTACATCCGGGTTTACGGGCACAAACAGCGGCTCGTCGTTGGTCTGAAACAGCCCAAAAAAGAGGAATGTCAGGCCAATGATGCTGAGAAAGGCCAGAAAAGCAAAGACACCAGCAAACAGCGTGAGCAAAATCCGCACCAGCCGAATCCATTCCGATTCGCCAATGATGGGGGGATGGGTGCGGTTGACGTATTTGTTGAGCCACCAGAGTGATGCCGCCAGCCCAATCAGGATGACGTAAGGAATGGCTTGGGACACAAATTCAGTTGGCGTTACTGGCTGCACACCGGCCAGTAATACATAGAAAATGATGGGCGAAGCCAGCCAGATATACGTGAGGGCACGGCGGATGCGTTTGTGTTGGAAGCTGTCGCGGTAGACGACGAAGCTGGCCAGGGCCAGGATAACGCCAAAGATACCGGCCAGCCACACCCGCCACAGTTCGGCGCGGTTGTAGCGGAAGACCATCATGTTGACCAGATTGGCCCAGACCGCGCCCCAATTCGCGCCGCTGAATTGGATGGACACTTCATACAGGGCGGGGTTGGCGGCGGTGCTGGTGAAACAGACACGGCCGTTCTCCGCATCCTGACGTTCGGTATCAAAACAAAAAGCGGCCGGTTCCGTCCCCAATGTCACTTCCGTAATCACCGTTTCCGAAAGGTCAGGCGCAAATGCCCAGCGCGGGAAGCATGTTGGTTCGGTACTGACAACCTGGCCACTTTCTTCATCCAGATCGCCAATATGAAAACAAAAGCTGTCATTAGCTGTGGAGACCAATTCTGCCCGCAGGTCAGTAGCCGGAGTGGTGAAAAAACTGGCGGTGGTGACGGCATAGTTGAACAGGCCAAAGATGGCGGCCAGAATGGCCAGCATGATGATGAGGGTCAGTTGGATATTGGTGATGGAGTTGTAGAGATTGTTACGCAGCCAGAGGGTCACGGCCGTGTGCCGATGCACCAACTCCGCCAATACCGTCATCGCCACACTCACCACCCAGACTACCAGTACCACAATCGTCGTTACCGGCGTCGCCTCCAACCGCGAAAGTGTAAACCGCACTGTCACCACCGTCAGCAGCAGCAGCCACAATGTCAGCAGCCAGTTTCTGGTGATGTGGTCACGCACCCAATCATTCCAGTTTAAGTGGATGTGGGGCAGCCGCGTTTCTGTTTTGGGTTTTGTTATCGTTGCCATGCTATCTCTAAAAACGTAAAGCGTAAAACGTAACCGGTCTTTTTACGTTTTGCGTTTTACGTTTTAGTCACCTCTCAACCAACTGAATCCGCTTGTTATACCAGTTCAGGAACAGGGAGATGACGATGCTAAACGTCAGGTAGGTCAGCGCCGTCAAAATAATCGGTTGAATGGAACGGCCGGACTGATTGCCAATAATGCTCATCAATCGCCACAAATCCGGGAAAGCGATAGCTAATGCCAGGCTGGAATTTTTGGTCAGATTCAGATATTGGCTGGTCATGGGCGGAATAATGACGCGCAACGCCTGAGGCAGCACAATCAGCCGTAGCCGCTGCCCTTCGGAGAGGCCCAACGCTCGTGCCGCTTCGCTTTGCCCCTTGCTCACAGAGAGAATACCGGCGCGCACGATCTCGGCAATGAAAGCGGCCGTATATACCACCAGCCCCACCAGCAGCGCCGTAAACTCCAACGACATGCGCGAACCGCCCACATAGTTGAACCCTTCCAGCGCCGGAATCGCCCACCGCGCCGGGGTCTCCCGCACGGAAACGATCAGATGGTTCGCGCCGTTTTCCAGCACATCCCGTTCGGCCGCCAACGTCGCTTTGGAAGCTACAAAAATATCGCAGACTGCCTCTTCACCACCATAAGCCTCAATTGCCTGATCCGGCCGTTCAAAACGATCCACTTCATAAGGAATCCCGGCCGCACGCAGTTGTGCCGTCAGGTTTACTTCCGAGGGCGAACCTTCCAGGCTGCATACCAGCAATTTGGCGGCGTCCACTTCTTCGTTGCTAATCTCCTCATTTTCCAGGTATTCATGCAGCAAGTCGAGATTATCCACACCCAGGCGGCGTTCCATCAACGGCTTGAGGTCGGCAAATTCGCGCACGCGGGCCGCTCTGGCGACCATAAACCCTTCATTATGGGCCGTATTGCCGGCCACAAACCAGCCAATGGTAGCTACGGCCAGGAAAGAGAGAATACACCAGAATGGCCGGTTGATGGCATGGCCGGTCTTTTCTTCCCGTGTACCCAGATACAGCCACAAAAACTGGGCCTGGATCAGCCCTAAAATGACAAAGGCAAACCAGACGGCAAATGAGCCAAGCGTAATGACCTGGGGAAAGTTGATGCCCCGCTGGCTGACGTAAATGGGCAAACCAAAGGGTTGCAGGGCGTCCTCAACGGCCGGTAGTTCCAGCAGCAAAACGACAAAATAGAGGAAAAACAATTGCAACAGGAGGGGCGTGTTGCGGATGATGTCAATGTAGGCTTTGGCAATGTTGCGCACCAACCAGTTTTGGGAAAGGCGGGCAATACCGGCAACTGTGCCCAGAATAGTGGCTAAGATGATGCCGATGAAGGAGACTTTGAGGGTATTGAGCAGCCCCACCAGGATGACGCGCCAGTAGGAGTCGCTGGTGCTGTAGGGAATGATGGATTCGGAGATGTCGAATTGGGCTTCGGAGGCCAGATAGTCAAAGGCGCAGCGGTATGACCATGCTTCATCGGTGCCATAGAGGCAAACAAACTGCTGGCTGCCCAGGCGGCCCAGGTTGGCAGCGACATTACTGATAAACCAGTAAATGGCGCTGCCCACCACGACCACAAACAGGATTTGCGCCAACACACCCAGAACACGGCCGTCGCGCCAGAACGGTATACGCTCATGGGCCGTGTAGGATGTGGGCTGGCTCTGTGATTCGGACATCGTGAATAAACCTGACAGGTCTCAGAAGACCTGTCAGGTTTCCTTGAACATTACCGGTACGGAATTGGGTACAGAATACCACCATCTGTATAAAGTGCATTCAGCCCACGCGGCAGATCAAACGGCGTATCCGGGCCGAGGTTACGCATGTAGATGTCTTCGTAGTTACCTACCTGCTTGATCACCTGGTAGCACCAGTCATTGGACAGGCCCACGTTCTGGCCCAGGTCGGCCGTTTCGCCCAACAGGTCAGAAATCACCGGGTCATCGCCACCCAACATGCTGTCTACATTCTCCTGGTTCACGCCCAGGTATTCGGCGTTGATGGTGCAGTAAACAACCCAGGACATGATGTCATTCCAGTTGTTGTCACCATGGCGGGTGAGCGGGCCAAGCGGTTCGCGGGACATATCCTCCACCAAAATCTGGTGCGCATTGGGGTCAGCCAGCAGAATTTGCTGTGAAACCAGACCCGATTTGTCGGTGGTGAAACCATCACACGCGCCGCTGTCATACGCCTCACGGGTAGCCACAGCATCTTCATAGACCAGAATTTCAATGCTGACGCCAATGGCATCAAAGTATTGGGCCAGGTTCAGTTCGGTGGTTGTGCCGGACTGCACACAGACGGTACCGCCTTCCAGGTCGGCCAATGTTTCAATGCCGCTGTCACGGCCCACCATCATGCCCTGACCATCATAGAAAGTGGTGGGGCCAAAATCGAAGCCCAGGGCGGTATCGCGGCTGAACGTCCAGGTGGTGTTGCGGATGAGGACGTCTACTTCACCAGATTGCAGGGTGGGGAAGCGGCTGTCGCCAGTGGTGGGGGTTACTTCAACGGCCTCGGCGTCGCCTAATACGGCCGCGGCAATCGCCTTGCAATAATCAATATCAAAACCGGTGAAGTCGCCGGTTTCCGGGTCAAGGTAGCCAAAGCCGGGCACGTTCTGATTGCCACCACACTTGAGAACGCCGCGTTCCTGCACCTGGGCCAGCGTTTCGCCGCCTTCGGCAAAGGTGACGGCCACCGGCGCGGCGGCCTCACCTTCAGCGGGCACTTCCACTATGACCTCACGGGTGACTTCGACTTCACGGGTGACTTCAACGGTCTGGGTTTCGCCGCCGCCGCAGGCAGAGAGCGCCAGGGCAAACAAGAATAAGCTCACAATCAAGACAATGGGTTTTTTGTTCATCTGTTCTCCTCCAAAAATAGAAATTGGCTTAACAAGAGTTTTTGCTGTGCCTGATTGGGCAATCAGGCAGAACGCAAATGTATCTGATTTTGACATTTGGTTTGATTGATGGGAACGCTTCACCTCCTTTGGAGACAGGGAGAAGCTCAAAGGCAACTCCGATCTCAGTTAATGGCTACGGCCGTACCCGTCACATATGTTTGTGAACAGGTCAACTACTGCAAGCAGGGGTTCGTTTGAACCATGATGGGCTGATGTTGAGTTTGTTGTTGTATCTGATAAATCGAGAATTTCTGACCCTTGCTGCCTCTTCCTCTATCAGGGGGTCATATTTCTAGTATAACCGGGCAGGGGATTTGGTCAAATTCCAGAGACCAACCTCCCGGAGCTTTGGAAGCTCCGGGAGGTTTAAGGCCCCTCCATGATGGCGATTTTTTCGGGGGTGAGATTGTAGAGCTGGTAGACAGGCTGGTCTATGTGGGGGCATCGGTGGTGGTGATCTGGCGTTGCCGCAGGCTCTTTTCGTGGTTGGTTTGGGCGGCGGCCAGCCGGTGGTTCGTATGGAACACAGATTTTGCCGGTCTGGAGGCGATATCCACTTTGTAATGCCGAACTCAGGTTATGAGCAGGGTGGCATTATATTGCTGACCATATTCGATGCTGTTCGTATCCGGGTCAAAGGTAAGTTCACCGCCAAAACTGAGTATCTGCCCGGTTGTCGTGTTGGTGAGTACGGCCGTTACGATCACCAGATGCTCCGCCGAAAGGGTTACGGAAAGCTGGTTACCAGGCAAACCAGCTAACTCAATCACATCTTCTGCACTGTTGTAAAACAACGGGTACTGATGCTGAAGGTAAGGACCATGCGGAATGCGCACCGGGTTGCCTTGATTATCCAGCACTGGTTCGCCGTTTTCATCCAGTTCTTTGACGTAAATGGTGGCGTTGATAGTGAGTGTCACCGGATGGCCTGTGAACAGTAACCCGCGAATTGGGTCATAGGCTGTTGGCCCAAAGGTGATGCCCAGGTTGGCCAGCGCATAATGCAACACCTTACCCACGCCGATGAGGTGGGCCAGATAGCCCAGGCGGTCAGGATCATGGCGACGGCCGTCGGCGTCCAGCAGGTTGCAGATAAAGTAGTTGAAAGAGGGATCGTTCACATCCATGTTCATGACGGCATCTACACCGGCATTAAACTGGGCGTCTCCTGTCACCCGTTTAACGTAGCTGGTATCCAGCCACTTGACCAACGGTTTGAGCGGGTAGACGTTCAGGCTGTAGCTGTTTTGCTGCGTTTCAATGGCTTTGAAGAGGCGGAAAGCAGCGTAGGGGTCTTCCAACACGGCCGTATACGCCTTGGGCAAACCCAACAAACGACGGCTCAGTTCAATACGCTGCTCGCGGACAACGGCCGTGCCGCCTTCATACAACTTTTGCCCCACCACCGCCGCATTGATCTCCATCTCATACGTCAGCCCGCGATTGCTCATGTTCGCCGAACCGGCCGTCATCCACACATCATCCACAATAATGTGTTTAGAATGGGTATAAATGTCCTTCCCCTGGTAGTTGACCAGAGAGAGAATGGCGATCCGGGAACTAATGTCCATCGAACTGTCGGCGTCAAGGGCAATCCGCTCCTCACAACTGTTTTTCGCCAGCGGATTGGGCGCGTAACCGTAGCGCAGGATATTAAGCGTCTTCTGGCGCAATTTGAAGAAGAGCGGGTCAACGTAATGCGATTCGTCTAGCTCCAATGGCAGGACGATGATGGCAAACTCCGGACCGCCTGGCCGCAGTAAAGCTTCACGCACGGCAATAGCAATCTCCGGGCTAAAGAAGTATTGCTCGGAGATGAAGATGAACTTGCGGGCACGTTCCAGCCCTTTTTTATAGGAGGCCAGCGAGCCTAATTCCCCGTTCTGCGGATCAACAACAATGCCATCAATTGGTTGCTGTGAGAAGCAGGTGTAAGGGGGCATGGTACGGTTGACCTGAATGAAAGCGTTGCCACCTTTTGGATATTTGATGCGATCCTCGGCCGGATTGGGGATAAAGAAGGGATTGTCTACTTCATCCCGCAACTCATCTGAGGTATTGACCGGGCTACAGGGGGAATCATCATCGTCCAAGAAGACATCTATCCCTTTCCAACGGTGGCGGAAGTTTTGCAACACGTCCCAGGCAGCGTCGCCCGTGATCTTCATCTGCACATCGTTTTGGCCGGTGCTTTGCCGATCCGGGTCGCGGGTGAAGTAATACTCCGTCTCCCACCGGCCCAGCGCCATATCCATCCCGCCCAGATAAGCAATTCCCTCAAAGCTGGATTGATCACCCAGGTTTTCCGTCACCTGGCGCATCATCGCCACCGGTTTTTGGTGCCACGCCCCTAATTCACGGGTGGCCTGATCTATAAAGGCGTAGCCACGTTTGCCGTTGATGGTACGGTTAATCAGGTTTACCAATTGGTGGTTGTTGCCGTGACCTTTAGCAATGTCAGCGCCGCCGGCCAGCCGTTTGAGCAGATGTTCCCACATCAACCCACGCACAGTGACGCCTTTGGTAATGGCCTGGCGCAGCAGGCCCCCCGATTCTGTAGGCAGGCGAGGCACGGCCGCATTCAGGTGCGCTTCGTTGCTGTAGACAAAGGTTTTGAAGCTGGTGCGCAAGATGAACAGTAAATCTCGCTCAGTCGGTGGTCTCTCTTCAACAACGGCAATAGCCAGTACGTCGTCGCCCGTCATGCCCGGAATGGCGTTGACCATATCCTCGGCCAGTGTACCTAACACCAGGTCGGTGCTGTTGTCATCGGAACCGGCCGGGATAAGGGGCATGGTGTGGCTGCTGCCCGCGCTGAGGTTGAGGACGAGGAAAAGGGGATTGACGGGTGAACCTGTCAAACCCAGTGCGTTTCTCACATTAGCGGCCGTTTGCGTGCGCCGGATAATCGCCTGCGGTGGGTCCTGGTCGTTAATGTCCAGAGCAACGATGCCGTCAGGAAAACGGTCAGGTACTGGATGGAGGTGGACTGATGAATGGGTAACGAGATTACTGAAGGTCGTTTCCTGCACCAGCCCCATCTTGTTCTTCCAATAAGCATAAGCAGTGTGTTCTTCAGGAACCGACAGGTTATTGGCATCGAACGAGTCCTGGTCGCCCTTGAGTTTCCAGGCGAAGATAGCATTGGGGCGGACAAAACTGCGATGCACCCGGCTGGGGGCTGGATCGCCGGTAGCAGGCTGCGTCTCCACGTCCACGGCAAAACTGTGCGTAATCTGAGCGCCATGCTGTTCGTGGCGGGCCACGAGCAAATAATCCTGTTTGATATGCCCTTCCGCGTCCGGCGGTTGGGCATCGAGGGGTACGAACAAGGCATTCTCGCGGATGAATTGCAGGGTTTTGTAGACATCGGACGGTTCAGTGTCGCTTGGCTGGATCAGGCGCGTTTTCATGGAACCTTTCAGGTGCAGGTGGGCATTGCCTGACCAGTTCGCCTGATAGAGGCTATCACCCTGTTTGAGTTTGCTCACTTCGTCGTAATAGTCGCCGAAGTACCCTTCGCCGGTGTTGAACACTTTCAGGTTGTTGCGGTGGGTGAACAGGCGGAAGCCGTTTTTATGGAAGACCGCCTGCTCCTCGATCTCCCCTGTCACAGAATCTTCGATCTCTTTGACTTCTAATTCCCCACCGGCCGTGGTCTGGAACTCGTCGGCCGGGTGAAAGAGAACCAGCCGCACAAAACGGGGTTTAGGACTGCCTTCGGGGATGTCCTTGAAAAAGTCCAGGGGGGTCGCTTCGTCATGACCGATTAGCTTGAAACTGGAGCCATAGCCGGGCCACACGGCCGTGTAATGGAACCGATGCTGATACTTTTCCGCCTCAGGCGGGGGGCTGCCACTGTTTTTAACCTGGAGCTTCAATTCCGCCTTCTTCCCTGTCGTGTCTGTCGGGGTGAAGAAGTAGTATTTGTTGGTGCCGTACTCCGCCAGGCCGTCCAGGGAAGGTTCGTGATCCAGCTTAGTCAACGGAAAATCGTCGAAAGTCACAGGATTGCCGTGAATGTCCACGAATTGAATCCGAATCTGATCGGCGGGTGGCGGGGTGGCAATGGAGGCAGTGACACCAAGCGCAATTAGACTGGAATACGCTTCCGTCTGGTGACCGGCGAGATCAAAGGCCAGGATTTTGCCGGACAGGGCGGCCGTGCTTAAAGCGTTGCGCAGGATGACCACATCATCGTTGCCGTCTTCGGTATTGTTCTTCAGTTGGAACCCTTTGCCCCGTGAGAGTGGGTTTAAGTTTCCGGGCAGGCTGATGCCACTCGCGGGCGAAAACTGAATCAACAGATAACGGGCGGTTGAGGAAAGAACGGTATTGCCCTTGTAGATCGGGTCATAGGTATTGGAAAAGTCATCGGCCAGGTTGCCCAGATGGACGTTATCCAGAAAGGTGCTGTCATCGGCCGCCAGGATCAGGCAGGGGCCGTTCACGGTCAATGGCTTGTTCTCATAATCGCGCAGCACGGGAAAGGTACGCACCCCGTTTTCAATTTTGGTCGGGTATTGCAGCGATAAGAACATCAGCCGGTACATCCCGCCAAACGTGGGCGTGGTCGTGTTGGCGGGCACGATCACCGTTCCCGAAAAAGGCAGTTGGATGTCGGTCGCGTGGCTAAACTGTATTTCGTAGGGATGGGCGGGATCAAAGGTGTAGCTGCCGCCATGCAGTAAAGTGTTGGTTGTCATGATACCTCCAGTTTTTGCGGCCAGGCCGCTTTTTGTCCTTGCCACAGGCGCAAGGTATAGGTTCCCGGTTGGGGATCTCTATCAAGATAGGAAAGGGTGTAACGGCCGTTGCTGCGATCAATCGTCAGCCCCGCGTTGGCCAGACCAAGCACCGCCCCTTCGACCAGCCGACCGGTCACCCGCACGGTGCTGTTGTCGGCCAGCGCTTTGCTCAGGGAGAAGTTGAAATCACCGGCCGTAAAGGGGAAGGTGAGGGCCAGATGGCCGTTTTCGGCTACGGCCGTAGGCGCAGGAACATTCGCAAAAGGGGACGCGCCGCCAACTTCGGGGGCCAGCACGGTGCAGGTAGCAGTCTGGCCTGATTTGACCATCTGTCCTAACTTACCGGCGTGCAGCAGCAGGCTGGCCTCGTAACGGTAGCGCCGCCATTGTTGGGCACGGCCGTCTACCACCTGGAAAAGGTAGCTCCCGGCCGCTGCATCCCATACACCCACGCTTTCCCCGGCAAAACGCACACCGCCGGTGCTGAGATCGTGGCGCATCACCTGAACCTTGGGTGGTGGAGTGCCGGTTGGCAGTTCCGCCTCACACGCGGCCAGATAATTTAAGGTGATATGCACCTCATCGCCGACAACGGCCGTGCGGACGGAATCAAATTGGAAGCGAGGCGCAGGCACAGGTTGAGGCGTTTTGAAGAGCATGATGCCCGCCTGCCGCCAATCCTTTTCATCGAGTTGGGCATTGCAACCGATGACGCCGATCACGTGGTACTCTTCCAGGTCGCCGCGCACGGGGATGGGGTAGAAACGGGCGCCCGGCGTGTAAACAACCGGCGTTTCATTGACCCGTTGGAAGTGGCGACGGCCGTTCCGACCGAGGCTTTGCACCAGCGTATCACCACCCGGAGCGAAAAAGTCGCCATTGACCACCTCGTCGGGCACGGCCGTCAGATGTGGCAGGTGGGCGCGATAGACGTTGACCAGCGGGCTGCTATTGGCAATACCCGCCGGAATGAACTTGGAGAGGTCCAGGTTGTAATAGGCGTCGCCCTGGCGGTCAGCGTAGGTGCTTTCAGGAATGGCGACCAGGGGCGGCTGCACCAGGGCCGGGGGCGGGGGCAGCAAGAGGTATTGCACGGCCGTTGTCACTTCGCGGCTGAGAATGTTGTCACCCGAAGGGCCTATCCCTTCAATCAGAAGGCGAATAGCCCAACGATGGAGTCCCGGTAGGAGATTGGCGGCATCGGCAATCTTCGTTTGCAGCCGGTAGAGGCGATAACCGGTATCCGTTTCGTCCAATAAGGGCGACATGGGCACATCCAGCGACAGGGTGGCCGGGTCAAGCGGGAAATCGGCGTCACAATGGCCGGGCAGCAAAGCCGCCCGTAGCAGTTGATCGCCATCCCAGGTCAACGACGCACAGCCGGGGGTCAATTGGGCCACGTCCAGAAAAGAGCCATCACCCAGGTAATCCACGATAAAGGTGCGCCCGGTTATGCTGCCGGGCCATCTGATCTGGTCTACCGGCTCTGCTGTGAAGGGGTCAACGGGATGGACGGTGATCTCCAACAGCTGCGGTGTGGCGTGCAGCGGTGGAATCGTGCCGCTGATGGCAAAGTACAGTTCCAGGTTCAGGTCGTTTTGTTCGCGGTTGACCTGGGCCGTCAGGCTGGTGGCGGCTACTGGCTCGTAGCAGGGAATGGGCACTTCGGCCATATCGCCAGGGTGAGGTTCAGACGGCCGTCCAAAAATGTCAAACGCCGTCAGCCGATACTCCACCCGTGTCGGTTCCACTTTGGGCAGGCGGAAGTCGTCACGCAGTTCCCAAAAGCGGTCATCGGCAATGGTTTTAGGCATATAGACGGCCGGTAAAATGCCCAATTCGTCTAACGGGTCAGGACTGTCTTCGGCCTCGATCACGTTGGCAAATTCTTCACCGGACAAACTTCGTTCCACCATGTAAGAGACGGGCTGCAAGGTGGGGGCGGGGTCGAAGGGAGGTTTGCTGATGTGCAGACGGCCGTTGACGTATATCTCCGCCTCGTCCGGGTTCTCCTGCGAAAGCAGGTCTATGGCCGTGATGTGCGTGCTAAAGGATTCCGGCGCATGTGGGGCTGGCTGCCGGGTGATTTCCGGCGACAATACCAGGCCACACAAAGCAGTGGAACGAGAATAACCGCCGGAGGACGGGCCAGACAGCCGCTCCAGTTCGAGCGTGGTCACGGGGATACCCTGGGCGGCGGCCATCGCCAACACCTGATCGCGCAGCTTAATCAGATTGTCCGCATTGAAGAAGGGCAGGTAAGCCTCCACCTTGTAATCCCGTTTGTCCGGGAAGATGTCCGGTTTGCCCCAGGCATATAGGCCCAGGATGTTAGCCATCACCGGGTCGGCCGCCGCATGAACCAGCGAGGCCAGCACCGGCAGTTGGATATTGGGGAAGTTTTGCTGGTTGGCCGGGTCCTCGGTGGCTAAGTTGGCCGAAAAACGAGACAGGTGATAGGTGTCGGGCTGGTTGGGCAACTGCTTGACATACTCATTTTGCGCCAGGTGCATCATCAACTGCTGGCTGACGGCCGCCCAATCTGCCTGCACCTGGAAAGGAGCATAATAGAGATCAATCACCTGCTCTTCTTTGTAGGCATCTTCGTCAATGTGAAAACGCCGCTCCACGTCGGCCTCGCGCCAGATCGGGGCGCGGCTGTAGTCATCGCAGAAAATCCAGCGGAGTTCCTGTTCGCTGACGGCGGGCATCCCGGCCACAGGTTCCACCCGAACCGAGTAGAGATGGGGCGAGCGCAGCCGGGCGACTGTTTTCACGGTGCTTCCGTCAAACCCGACCCAATCTTCGGCCAGCATACGGCCGTGCCGGTCATACCCACGTACCCAGGCATACGCACCCTTAATCCCCAGGCTGAAGCTGTATTGCGCGTCTACGGCGCAAACCTCGCCAATTTCAAAGTTCCAGTTTGCCTCATACCGTTCTGGCTGTAACTGCTGAAATATGCCATCCAGATAATGCAGCAGCTTTTTCTCTTCCTGGCTCAACTGGCCGGTTTGCAGCCAGTGAACCAGGGTGAAATATTGGAAAAGGATCGCGCTCAGTTCGGCGTTTATCGCCTTATAAAAACGACTGCCGCCATGATAAGCCGTGTCCACCCCGCCATTCAGACTCGAATGCACGGTGTAGTACGGATTGCCTTGCAGGGCAAACAGGTCCAATTCGCGCAGTGGCAGGAAGCCGTCTTGCAGGTAGTAGACGCGGTACAGTCCGGTGGCCTGCCCTTCGTATTCCAGCGGCAGGCCAAGCTGCGGCTGAGACGACCAGCGCAGGTGAATCCCTTCTTGCAGGTGGGCGTCATCCTGAAAACCTGCGCCTAAGGCGCTAAAGAGTGGTGAACGCCATAATTTTGTCTGTTCCATTTTTCAAATCCTCGTAGTAGACCTGACAGGTTTTCAGAAACCTGTCAGGTCTGGTTATTAGGCCGGTAACGGCAATGACAATGTTCTGGTCTGGCCGGTGAGAGCGTCTGCTATGTCCGGGTCGCTGTTGCGCACGTTGTTAAGCGCGGCGGCAACTGTGACCGATTGCTGCGCCGGGGATTGGTCGGGGAAGGTGACGGCCACATATTCGGCAATGGCCTGACGCAGCGGTGCCTCCGGCATAAAGCTGAGGGCCAGGGCGATGTCGTTCGTGAAGGGCGCAAAGCTTTGACCATCGGCCGAGTTCAGGATGATGACCCGTGAAGCTGAGGCATCGCGCAAAACCAGATAATCCTCGCCGATTAAGGTGATGCCCTTCGCCTGCCACTGCTCAATGTTGGCTTTGGCATTGAGCAGGATGCTGTCGCGGCCGATCAACGGCTCAACCAATTCCAGAACCACGCCCCAAACCAGTTCGTTGCCGGGATTGGCCGGGTCGAGACCAACCAGGAAGCTCATGTAATCCTGGCTGGGGTCGCTGCCTAACCGGCCGCCATCCTGGCTGAGAATGTCCCGGTAGAACCGTTCCACAGCCCCATCAAAGGGCGGAATGCTGCCGTTGTGGACGTTGGTAATGAAGGCGGCGATGTCGCTCACGGCCGTGTCACTGTTGGCGACGGGGTGGCTACCGGCAGTTGGCAGCAAGTCCAGCACGGCGTCGGCGTGGGCGGCAAAGTCGGCATAGCGGGAGGTGTGGAAGCTGACATTGAACGGGATGCGTGGTGCGTCCGGGTCGGTGTCGTCGGTCAGTTGCAGCGAGTAGCGCATGTCCGGCGTCAACGCTCTGGCCCAGCTATACATCTTAAGGTAGGGCAGCGTTTGCACGTGCGGCAGGCAGTTCGCCAGCAGTTCTTCCAGGGCGGCGTCGAAACCGCCGGAGTGACTCTCGATAGTGTTGACCAGGGTAGTCTCAATTTCGTTGCCATTCATGTCCAGCAGGGTCGGTTCCAGGTTACGGCCGTGTTTTTCATAGATTTTACGGATGAGACCCTGATACTTGAAGGTGATCAGGGGCACGGCTGAGGCTGCGTAGGGGCGTTGACCCTGCGGGGCGGGAAAAACAAAACCCAGATATTTGCTCACGTCTTGCGACGGGGTGGCCTCGGTGCGGAAGCGGACGGTGCGCAGTTCCGGGCCGTCGGGCGTGGTAGAGAGCGTGCGTTCCACTTTGTTCACCAACTCCGTGCCGTCCAGTTGCGAGTCATGGTAAAGCTGGGCGAAGGTGTGCATGGTGTAGTTGACGGTGTATTCCCGATCTGGTTCCATCAGTTGGTTCATAATGAAGGTGTCCACCGCCTGATCCGGTGGCGGTGGATTATTGGTGGAGCCACCGCCAATGTCCGTAATTTCCCACTCGTCTGCACCCAGTTGCGCCCGTTCCAGGCACAGGTTACGCAGGCGCAGTTGGTAGCCGCCCAAATGCTGCATTGCCGTCTGCCATTGCGTGGAACCGGGATAAGGAAAGTGAGTGGTATCCAGCAAAACGTCATAGCCTTTGATGCGGATGGCCTGTACCAGGTGGATGGGGTCTTGTGTATCAAGCTGAATCCACCCTTCGACTTCGTTACGGCCGAAGCAGAGGACTTCGGCCAGGCTGGCGGAAAGGAGGGTGGGGTCTACGTCCAGGTTTGCCAGTTGTAACTGCCAGCCACAATCGGTGTTGGTGGTGGGAATAAATTGCAGGTCAAAACGCTGCAACTCGTCCACGCCGCGCAGATCAACCTCCACTTGGACACGCATGTGGGAAACCAGGTGATGGAATTCGCCGGGCATCTCTTCATTGAACAGATTGAGGCCAAAGCGCACGGCCGTGCTGTGGGGCAGTGTCACGTAACTGTTGTCGGCCAGG
>CAYXUZ010000013.1:0-2652 GCA_964467705.1 uncultured Ardenticatenaceae bacterium
CGTCAGGCCGCCGACAAAGAGCGTCAGCAGGCCGCCCCAGGCGTAAAAGTCGGCCATACCACCCATGGCCAGCCCGTTAAAGGCGTTCATGGCGTAGGTGGAGGGCAGAAGTAAGGCCACCTTCGCCGCGACCGGCGGCAGCATACTGTAGGGGATCATGATCCCGCCGATGATCATGGAGGGCAGGAAGATGGCCTGCGAGTACAGAACCGTCAGCCGGGCATTGGGGGAGATGACGCCAATGAGAACGCCCAGACCGGACAGGGCGACGGCCGTGCCCAACACAATCAGCGCAAATACCGGCAAATTCACCGGCAAGGGCGCGTCAAAAAAGATGGGCGCGGTAATGGTGATGATCGTTGCCACCACCAGGATGTGCAAAATGGTGGAGAGGGCCGGAATCAGCAGGATATTCAGGGCGGGCACACCGTTAATCTTGTAGCTGCGGAAGATGCCCGCTTCCCGTGCCTGCACCAGCGGATCGGGCAGCCCCAACAGCGTGGCTGCCAGGATGCCAAAGGTGATCATGGAGGGGATGATGGTCTCCTGAAAGAGCGGGTTGATGCCGGGCATGATCAGACTCATCATCACATACAGCCCCAGCGGGAAGAGGTAGTTCATCAGCAGCAAATTTTTGTTGCGGATGCCGGTGCGAAATTCAAAAGCAAAGTGGCTGGTAAAAGCAGTCATGGGGTTCCTCCATTGGTCAATTCCAGGAAGCGGTCTTCTAGCGACGGCCGTTCCACACGCAAATCCAACAGTTCGTCCCCCTCGGTTTCAATGGTGTTGATGAGAGCAGCCACCGTCTGCCCAATGTTGGTGCTGAAGTAGATGGCGTACTCATCCTTCACCAACTGTTGGTTAACGGCCGGAAAGCTGTGATTGTTGCTCAGTAAAAACGAGGTGCGCGTATTGACCGAAATCTTGGTCAGCCCCGCGCCGGTGGCCGTAATCGCCATTGGCGTATCTACCGTCACCAGTTTGCCTTGCAGCAAAATGGCAACCCGGTCGGACATTGTTTCCGCTTCGGCCATATCATGCGTAGCCAGAATGATGGTCGCACCTTTTTCTTTTAGCTCGCGCATCAGGCTGTGCAGTTCCACCCGTGAGGCCACATCCAGCCCGGCCGTCGGCTCATCCAGAAAGACAACCGGCGGCTCATGGGCCACAGCCAGCGCCAGCGCCAGCCGCCGCTGCTGCCCGGTAGACAATCCTTGAAACTCCACATGCCGTTTTTCCGCCAGCCCCAATCTGTCCAACAGGTCAAAGCGAGGGGCGACGCCATGATAGGCGCAGAACAGCTTCATCGCTTCGTCGGCGGTGATGCTGGCGGGCAGGCCGCCAGATTGCAACTGCACGCCAATGACATTGCGCAGTTTGGCCGGTTCGGCCGCCGGGTCTACACCGGCCACGCGCAAGACGCCGCCGTCGGGCGGCCGCAGCCCTTCCAGGCTTTCCAGCGTGCTGGTTTTGCCCGCGCCGTTGGGGCCGAGCAGTCCGAAGATTTCGCCCTGATAGACGGTGAAGGTGATGTCGTCTACGGCCGTAAACGCCCCGTACTTTTTGCTAAAATGCTGCACTTCAATCATCGCTTCGTTCATCCAATTATCTCCTTGATTCTGTAGGGCGATTTGGCAAATCGCCTTACGAACCGGGGCTAAAGCCAATCTCATCCAGATAGAGTGCGCCTGCTTCACGGCCGTCGAACAGAAACCGGATGGTGCGCAGTTGGTCAGGTTCAAAGGTCGGGTTGGCTGCCTGGAAAACGGACAGCGGGATGGTGTAAGTTTGCAAAACCACTTCTTCAGGTGTGATCTCATCGGGAAAGTTGTTCATGCCGTACAACCAGTTCGCTTTGACCAGATGGGCGGGCAGCGGCAATGGCAGCGGGGCAAACTCGCTGAGGGGCAGGCGGGTGGGCGGGCCAACGGCCGTTTCCAACTCCACCACCACCTCACCCGTACCGACTTCTCCGGGCACATTCGCCAGCGCAAACGTGAGTGCATGGTCTGGCGTCAATGCCCAGGCCACCACCATATCTGCGGGCAGCGAGATTTCATACACCGGCTGCGAACCGGCTTCCCAGGCCAGATGCACCGCTTTGTTGCCCTGCTCGTTTTCGCTGTTGCGAAGTTTCAACACTTCCACCTTTGCCAGAGTTGTGCCGTGCGCTGTGGTGGCGGCCCCGGATATGTCGGTGGTGGCTAATGCCGCGCTGCCGCTGTTCGTATCCACACGGATAAATGGCTCTTCTTGTAGTTGGGTAACGACAATCCCTTGTGGCAGCCAGTTGACGGCCGTGCCCGGATTGCCAAACACCTCACGATAGCCACTTTCATCCTTGAGCGCCGCATGGAGGAAGCTGGTGATGAGCGTTTTGGCGGTTTGCTGCTGTTCTGCACCGGATAACAAGGGAGCGCGGTTGAGCAGCCAGGAGTTGTAGACGCCCCGATCTTGTGTGCCCCAAACGCTGTTGAACTGGCCGTGATTGGCCTGGTACACGTAGGCCAGCGCCTTGAAGCCGCCCGGATTGTCATTGAAGCGGGTGCGGTTGTACTGTGGCTGCCCGTAGAGCATAAAGGTGTCGCTGTCATGCCCGCCGGCCAGCAGAGCGTCCAGCCGGCGGTAACTGCGTTCGGCGTCAAGCCGATA
>CAYXUZ010000013.1:2662-11146 GCA_964467705.1 uncultured Ardenticatenaceae bacterium
CTGTCATGCCCGCCGGCCAGCAGCAAATAGTTGGCGTGGTCGAGGGTAGGTTTACGGCCGCCCGGCCCGGCGTAAGCGTCCGACGGGGCGATGCTGACGATGCCGCGAATGCCAAAACCGAAATCATCGGGGGAGGAAACGGCCGTGACCGGATCCATCTCGCGCCAGTTCAAATACTCTGCCCAGACCACCGCCTCGCCGCCCCGCGAATGGCCGATGAGGGCGATGTTGTCCATGTCCACTTTGTCGTTGAACGGGTTGCCTGGCGTCTCATTCCAGCTTCGCCACTGCGCCAGATGTTGCAGCAGCAGCCAGGCGCGCAGCGGCATTTCCGCAAATTCGCCATCGAAGAAAAACAGCCCGTTGAGAAAATTTTCGTCCACGGAGACAGCGATGTACCCCTGGCTGGCTAAATGCTCACCCAGGTAAGCGTAACCGGGGTCGGAATAATCACTCATGGGATGGTTGCCATGCACGATGAGGACAAGCGGAAATGGCCCGTCGCCATCGGGATACCAGACCGTACCGTTGAGCGGCAGTTGCGTGAAATCGAAACCCCAATACCAGTTGAAGAAGGAACCGGCCGCCCCGCCGTAACCGCCAAAAATGGGCGAGCCATCCACAACCGGGGTAGTCAAATCGGCGTCTGCGCCAAATTCGGGACGACGGCCGTTCACACCGCTGCCGTAAGTGAGGGTTTGTACCGCATACGGGCCGGGTTGGCCGGGGTTGGGCAGCGCGAGGGTGGGGGCAACGGCCGTGTTCGGCAGCGTCACCACATACTCATCATAGCCCGGATTGATGACCCAGGCGGCAAACACCAGAATGAGCAGGGCGGGGACGGTGAGCAGGGCGATTTGCATGGGGCGGCTACGGCCGTGCATCCGCGCCAACGCCACCATCATCACCGCAAAACCCGTCAACACAATCGCCATTTCGCCGACCACCGGCAGGGTGATGTGCTGGAAGAAGCTGTTCGGCCAGAGCATGTCCCCGGCGATGTAAATGAACGCGCCTAATATCCGGCCGATGGGCACAGGCGGCACGGTTTGTAACGCCTGGACGCCGCGCCCAAAATGGAATAGTTTGCCCAGGCCACCCAACACTTTCCACAACAAAATGGCAATCCCTTCCCCAGCAAAAATAATGGCAAAACCGAGGAAGCCCATCACGGTGGCGGCCACGATGCGGGGTACGCCAAAACTAAATTCCAGCGACAACAGGGCCGAGACAATGATAACCGCCCACAGCACGCCGTTGGCAAAACCGCGCAGCGCCACCAGCCAGGTGGACGGCCGTGACGGTACAGTGGTTGTGGTGGGCACATTCTCAGGAACCAGGGGAATGGTAGGTGCAGTCATGGTTGAAATTCTCCGGTGTTCAACTGGTCGTCTGACGGCCGTGCCAGAATTTGTAAATGGCAAACGCCACCAATAAACAGACAGCCAGCGCCGCCGAAATGGGCGGGGCGATCATGGCCGTAAACAGCACCAGAAGCGCAGCAATGATACTCAATGTACTTTCTTGTTTGTCGTTCATTATTTTTCCTCCTGAAACAGGTTGATAGCCGAAGCATACCGGCATTGAACCTGTTTTGTCCTCTAACTTTGGTTACGTTCTAAAAGCATAACCCTGGGTATAACCAAAGTTAGAGGCGGGTACGGCCGTTTTCTGTCACACTATTTTCAAATGGCAGTTTCAGGAGGCTGGAAATGAAAAAGGTGATCATCCAAACGGTAGATATGGCCTGGCGGGTGTTGGTGGTGGGCGTCGGCTACACCCTGGCGCTGAGCGTGAGCGGGGTGGTGTTGGGCATGTTAGGGTTGCTGGCAGCGGACCCGGATGCTGACGCAGTTCCGGTTTTTATGTGGATGTTTGTTGGCAGCCTGGTCATGGGGTTGATTCTTGGTCTGATTGCCCGGCGGCTGCCTGCTTCTGCCGGTCGGCACGTGCTGATCTGGACGGTGCTACTCTTTGCCAACATCGGCTCGGTCATCATTGAGGGCTATTTTTTTGTGCCTGATCTGGTGTCTAATGTTTGGGTAACGCTGGCGCAGCAATTTTTGCCTTGTCTGGTCACGGCCGTACTCGTCTATTGGCTCTTTGCACCCCGCCCGGCAGAGACGCCCGCTCTCGCCCTTCATCGCCCCTGGTATCACTGGCTGTGGCGTTATGCGCTCAGCGCGGCAACCTACCTGGCGGCCTATTGGGTCTTTGGGGCGATTAACTTTGCCCTGGTGACACGGCCGTATTACGAAGCGCAAGGCGCGCCTCTGGCCGTGCCCGATCCCCAAATTACACTGCAAGCAGAACTGATTCGGGCGGTGTTGATTGTGCTATCCCTGTTGCCTTTCTTGCTGACGGCACAAATGCCCGTCCGCCGATTGGCAATGTGGAGCGGCCTGCTGCTCTTTATCGTCGGCGGCATTGTGCCCCTGACCTGGCAGGCAGGCTCCCTGGCCCTGCCCTTGCTCATCGCCAGTGCGGTAGAAATCTTCTGCCAGAACTTCACCACCGGTGTCGTGGCGGCGCTGTTGCTGGCCTGGCCGACGGCCGTGCCCGCCACCTCCCGTCTCCAGCCTGCCTGATTGACAAGGAGGTCATACCATGCAAACCCAACCAACGGTTTCACCACCTGTCCATGTAAAGGAAACGGCCGTACACAGAATCAGCGATAACATGCTGTTACTGCTCATCGGCGTGGGCGTCGTCCTGTTCCACATTCTCACAAATAACCAATACGGTTTTCATCGTGACGAACTGGACATTTTGATGAACGCTCGCCAGCTAGACTGGGGCTACGTGGCCTATCCACCGCTGACCCCATTTCTGGCTCGCCTGGAACTGATGCTTTTTGGCACTTCGTTGGTGGGGTTGCGATTCCTACCCGCGCTGGCGCAAGGCGTTGTGGTCGTACTGGTAGGCATGATGGCCCGCGATTTTGGCGGCGGCCGTCTGGCGCAGGTGGTGGCCGCATTGGCTGTCGCCATCGCCCCCATGTCGCTCACGGCCGGGATGTTGATTCAGTACCTTTCCTTTGACTACCTCTGGTGGGTGCTGCTGGCCTTTTTTGTCACCCGCTTGCTGCGCACAGAAGAGCCGCGCTGGTGGTTGGGGATTGGCACGGCCGTTGGCCTGGGCATGATGACCAAATACACCATGGCCTTCTTCGTGGCCGGGCTGGGGGTGGCTGTGTTAATCACCTCTACACGCCGCTATTTGCGGTCGCCCTGGTTATGGGCCGGAGTCGGCATTTCTTTGCTGCTCTTTCTGCCGAATCTGCTCTGGCAAATCCGGCATGACTTTATTTCACTAGACTTTCTGCGTTTCATTCATGCCCGCGACATTGAATGGGGCCGCACCGATGATTTCCTGCTCGAACAGTTTCTCGTGGCCGCCAATCCTTTCACTGTGCCATTGTGGGTGGCCGGGTTGCTCTTCTTCTTTTTAGCCCCCGCCGGTAAACGATTCCGCCCGCTGGCCTGGATGTTTCTGACGACATTTGTGCTGCTGTGGTTGACAAACGGCCGTGCCTATTACGTTGGCCCGGCCTACCCCATGCTGCTGGCGGCCGGCGCGGCCTGGGTGGAAAGCTGGCTACACACGCTCTCGCCGCGTGGCGCGCGCTTGGTGCAGGCGGGGCTGGCAGCGATGCTGCTGTTGGGGGGGATTGCGGCCGTGCTGCTAACCAAGCCCGTTGTCCCCATCAATTCGCCGCTCTGGGATATAGCAGTTGAGGTCAATGACACCTCGGTGGAAATGGTGGGTTGGCCCGACCTGGTGCAGCAGGTGGCCGAGATTTACGCCGATTTACCGGCCGAACAACAGGCCAGCACCGCTATCCTGGCCGGAAATTACGGCGAAGCGGGCGCGTTTGACCTGTATGGCCCGGACTATGACCTGCCACCGATGATCAGCGGTTCCAACAGTCTGTGGGCGCGTGGCTACGGCAACCCGCCGCCAGAAACGGTGATTGTGGTTGGCTTTGAAGCGGCCTATGCGCGTCACTTTTTTGCATCCTGCCAACCGGTTGGCCTTGTCACCAACCAGTATGGCGTGAAAAACGAAGAAACCATGCACCACACCACGCTTTTTGTCTGCCAACGGCCGTGGCGGCCCTGGCCCGAACTGTGGGCGGAGATGCAATGGTTTCAATAAACAAAACATAAGGAGAGTATAAAATGTTCACTAACAAGTGTATGAGACCGATCTGGTGGCTGACTGTCCCCCTGCTGATCTTACTTTTGCTTTCAGCCTGTGCATCTACTGGCTCGACAGGCGCAGAGGCTGATCCCACGGCCACATCTGTGCCTGTGGCTATTCTGGAACCAACAGCGACGATGGCGGCAACGGCCGTGCCCGCCACAGATGATTCAGTTCAAATCTCTCTGGATACGGGCAGCATCGCTACAGGCTTCAATACGGAGACAGTTACGCCTGCTGTGGATGGCCCCTACTGGGAAGTGCTGCCTCAATACACACAGCTTACCTTGCAGAACTATCCCATCAGCGATCACCTGATGACGCCCCAGATTTTCATTTACCCGGTCGAGGAGCTACAGGCAATCAATGAAGGCACAAAACCAATTGTCGCTTCCCTGCAAACGCTCATTCAATCGCCGCAGGAAGTCACCCCCATGCCTTTCTTGCCATTGTTTAATGCGCAACAGGTGATGCACGCGCACGTGCAATACCTGGACTTTCAGGATGGCCAGGGATTGCGCTACCTGACCCAGTATGACCAGGCCTTCATCCCCATCAACAACAATGAGTTGATCTACACCTACCAGGGCCTCACCAGCGACGGGAAGTATTACGTAGCGGCCGTACTGCCGGTCAACCATCCCAGCTTGCCACCCGATGGCTATGTCACCGGAAATGAGCCACCCGAATTCACCAGCGATTTCCCCACCTATCTGGCAAATGTAGTCGCATCCTTGAATCCGCAAGCCGCCAACACATTCACCCCGGATTTAACCCAGTTGGACGCCATGATGAGTTCGCTGGAAGTCAAGTAACGTTTGCCTGGTGTGTTATTCCGAGCGAACTCTTCGGAGCGAGGAATCCTTCACACTTGTACAAGGGATGGTTGGATAGGAGAGAATATGAACAGGCGGGCTGTGCTTCTGCTCATCGCTCTGCTGCTGTTTCCCCTGACGGCCGTTGCTGCCAGCAGCCATACACCAAAGGATACGGCCGTCAACTTTGACGAAATTGATGCCTTTATCCAGGCAGAAATGGAACGGGCCGGTATTCCAGGTTTGGCCTTGGCGGTGGTGCAAGGGGATGAGGTGATTTATATGAAGGGGTACGGCCGTGCAGATGAAACGGGCACGGCCGTTACCCCCCAAACTCCCTTCATTATTGGCTCCATCGGCAAGACCTTTGCCGCTTTAGCCATTCAGCAACTTGCCAGCCAGGGAGAGATTGACCTGAACGCTCCGGTACAGCAATATTTGCCGGATTTCACTCTGGCCGACGCCCAGGCGGCGGCACAGATCACCGTACAGCAGCTTCTCGACCACACCAGCGGCCTTCCGAAAACGGCCGGAGAGCAGGCGTACCAGCTTGATCCCCAATACAGCACGGCGGAGTTGGTGCAAAAAGCGGCCGATGTTACGCCCAACCGGCCTGTAGGCGTGTCCCGCGAGTATTCCAATCTGAATTACCTGCTGTTAGGTTTGATTGTGGAAGCGGTCAGTGGCCAGAGTTACACCGATTATGTGCGCGAGCATATCTGGCGGCCGCTCGGCATGAGCCACAGCGCCTTTTCCGAGGCGGAAGCGGTGGGATTGGCGGATGGATACCGCACCTTTTACGGACTGCGTGTTCCGGCACAAATCCCTATTCCCACGGGCATGATCCCCTCTGGATACGCCATTTCGTCGGCGGAAGACCTGTCATCTTACCTGATGGCCTATCTGAACGAAGGGCGCTACACGAACAAAGCGGGCATGTCTCCAACAGCAACCGACCCGGTGACGACGGATAACGTTTATGACATCTATTGGAATCGGCTGCCCGGTTCGGCCACTTCAGTGGAAACCAGCCAGAGTGGGGGTACGATGAATTACAACGCGGACATCCATATGCTGCCAGGGCAGGAGGTGGGTGTGGCCGTGCTGACCAACACCCGCCATCTGTGGGATGACCTGCTGCCGGTGACAACGGCCGCTTCCATTGCCCAAACTATCGCTTACCAGGTAGCCGGGTGGCCCACACCGGAACCTCCTGTGATGAGTTTGTGGCAATCCTATTTGCTGCTGGATTTTCTGGCGTTCGGTTTGATTGGGTGGGCAGTGTTCCGGCTGTGGCGGCTGATCCGGTCATGGGGTACGGCCGTTACGCTCAACGGCCGCACGGTATTTTCTGCCTGTCTTGATTTCGGCCTGGGCATCCTGCTGCTGGCCGCAATTCCTGCGCTCTCTGACCAGCGGTGGGATTATCTGCTGCGCACCCAGCCAGACCTGGCCGGTCTGGTTTTTGGCGCAGGCAGCATACTGGTTGTGGTTGGTGTGGCGCGGGCGGTCCTGCTTTTCACCCGGCGGCGTCAGGAGCCTGCGGTTATATCGGTAACGGCGCCCTCGTGACGGCCGTTTGGTAATTGCAATCGGGTAGTGATTGAGCCATGAAAACGAAAAAAAGCAATCCTTTTAAGCTCAGAGATTTTCGGGATGTCCAGCCTGAACACATTGCCCGGCTGGAAGCCATCGGCATAAAGACCACAGACCAGATGTTAGTGGCTGGCGATACCGGGCGGCAACGACACATCCTGGCTCAAGAGTCCGGCGTGCCGGAGCCGGTCATTTTGGAGTTAGTCAGGCTGTCCGACCTGGCGCGTTTGCCCGGTGTGAAGGGCATTCGCGCCCGGCTGTACTACAACGCGGGCGTAGACAGTGTGGCGAAGATGGCAAACTGGGAGCCAGAAGCGTTGCGCCGGATGGTCACGGCCTATGTCGAGCAGACCGGGTTTGATGGGCTGCCACCTTTACCGAAAGAAGTAAGTTCCACCATAACCAACGCGCAGAAATTACCCGTAATCATAGAAGATTGAGGTATGTACTGACCGCATCATTTTGAGCGGTCTGTATCCTTGCATAAGGATGAGCAGCACGTTCTCGTGCTGCTCATCCTTATCTGGGTGCGAGTAAAGCTGATTATCTCAGATCAATTACCGCCGCAGGAGGCATAGCCGAGGAACTGCACGGTGATGCGGTCCTGGCCGGGTAGGTCATAGCCCAGGATGCGCACGGTGGCAAAGCCGGAGACCTGATAAGTGGTATTGGCGCCCGTGCCCTGGGTGCTGTCCCACACCGGCACCACGATGTCCATGCTCATCAGCGTGTCCAATGCCTGCCGCACCTTTTGGGCGTTGGAGACGCCCGGTTTGCCGCGCACCCAATCATCTATGGAGACGATGTGGTCGCTGGGGTCGGCGGGGTTGACGTAGTTGTGGCTGTTGCCGGGTGGCGTCAGGCTGGCGACCAGGGTAGGCACGTTGGTGTCGCCTGTCCAGGTGAGCCAGCCGAAGTTGCCGGGCTGGCCGCCGTTGAGAATGTCTGGCAGGATGTCGCCGGGCTGTGCGCCGACCAGGGTTTGGGCAGACAGGGCGATGGGATAGAGATTACAACCGGCGGCAACGGGCAGCACATCTACGGTGACAGTGCCCACATCGGCGCCACCTTTGCCGTCGCTGACGGTGTAGGTGAAGGTGTCAGGGCCGTCGAAGCCAGGGGCGGGGGTGTAGGTGACGGTGTTATCAGGGTTGATGACCACCACGCCGTTGGTCGGTTGGCTGACGGCCGTCACACTCAGGCTGTTGTTGTCCACATCGCTGTCATTGGCTAACACGGGGATAGTGACGGCCGTCTCCCGATTGGTCACGGCCGTATCATCCACTGCTACCGGGGGATCATTGACATTCTTTACCAAAATGGTGACAACGGCCGTGTCCTCCCCCCCACGCCCATCACTGATGGTGTAGGTGAACGAGTCCGGGCCACGATAGTTCAGATGGGGGGTGTAGCGGATGGTGTGGTCCGGGTTGATGAACAGCGTGCCATGTGCCGCCGGGGTGACACTGCTGACGGTCAGCGGGTCGCCGTCGGCGTCGCTGTCATTGGCCAGTACGTTTATGGTCGTTACCGTGTCCTCGTCGGTGATGACCATATCGTCCACGGCGGTGGGGTTGCTGTTGCCACCCACCACGCTGATGGTCACGCTGGCGCTGTCCGTGCCCCCATTGCCGTCGCTGATGGTGTAACTGAAGCTGTCTACGCCGGTGAAGGCAGGGGCGGGGGTGTAGGTGATGGTGCCATCGGGGTGGCTGACGGCCGTGCCATTGGCCGGTGTGGTAACGGCCGTCACCACCAGCGCATCCCCATCCACATCCGAACCGGTCAGCGTGATCGTGATGGCCGTGTCCTCCGCCGTCGTCACCGATTGGCCATTGGCCACCGGCGCATCGTTGACCGGGTTGACGGT
>CAYXUZ010000013.1:11156-38347 GCA_964467705.1 uncultured Ardenticatenaceae bacterium
CCCATCCACATCCACATCGTTTGCCAGCACGGGGATGGTCACGGCCGTGTTCACATTGCTCACAGCGGCGTCATCGTGGGCCACCGGGGCGTCGTTCACGGGCGTGACGGTCACGGTGACGAGAGCGGTGGCCATGGCATTGTGCCCATCGCTGATGGTGTAGCTGAAGCTGTCCAGGCCATAGAAATTGGCCGCCGGCAGGTAGGTGAGGCTGTTGTCCGGGTTGATGGTCACCGTGCCGGAGAGCGGGGAAGTCACCGAGGTGACGGTCAACTGGTCGCCGTCCCCGTCGCTGTCGTTGGCCAGCACGGGGATGGTCACGGCCGTGTCTTCGTTGGTGGTGGCGGTGTCATCGGCGGCCAGCGGTGGGTCGTTCACCGGATTGACGGCCACCGTCACCTGGGCCGTCGCCGTGCCGCCGTTGCCATCGCTGATGGTGTAACTGAAGCTGTCTGCGCCGTGGCTGTCCGGGTGGGGAGTGTAGGTGATGGTCTGGTCAGGGTTCAGCACGGCCGTGCCTTGCGCCGGGTCGCTTACGGCCGTGATCGTCAGGCTGTCGCCGTCCACATCGCTGTCGTTGGCTAACACGTCAATGGTCACGGCCGTGTCCTCATCGGTCATGGCCGTGTCATCGGCGGCAACGGGGGCATCGTTGACCGGGACGATGGTCAGGGTGACGGTGGCGGTGGCCGTGCCCCCATTCCCGTCGCTGACGGTGTAGCTGAAGCTGTCGCTGCCACTGCTGTCCGCATCCGGGCTGTAGGTGACGCTGCCATCGAGGTTGATGACGGCCGTACCTTGCGTCGGTGTGGTAACGGCCGTGATTGTCAGGCTGTCCCCATCCACATCACTGTCGTTGGCTAAGACTGCAATGGTGACGGCCGTGTCCTCGTTGGTGATAGCCGTATCAGCCACCGCTACGGGGGCGTCATTAACCGGGACGATGGTGATGGTGACGGTGGCCGTATCGCTGCCCCCATTCCCGTCGCTGATGGTGTAGGTGAAGCTGTCGCTGCCGTGACTGTTGGCGTTTGGTGTGTAGGTGATGGTGTCGTCCGGGTTGAGGACGGCCGTGCCCTGCGTGGGCGGCGTCAGGCTGCTGATGGTCAGTGGGTCGCCATCTTCATCGTCGTCATTGGCCTGCACGTCTATGGTCACGGCCGTGTCTTCGTCGGTGGTGGCGGCATCATCGGCGGCCACGGGGTTGTCGTTTTCGGCGGAGACGGTGACGGTGACAACGGCCGTGTCGCTGCCGCCACGTCCGTCGCTGACGGTGTAGCTGAAGCTGTCTACGCCGTTGAAGTTGGCCGCCGGGCTGTAAGTGACGGTGTGGTCGCCGTTGATGACAACTGTGCCGTGGGTGGGTGTAGTGACGCTGCTGACGGTGAGCGGGTCGCCGTCCGGGTCGCTGTCGTTGGCTAAGACATCAATGGTCACGGCCGTCTCTTCGGCGGTGAGAATGGCGTCATCGGCCGCCAGCGGCGGGTCGTTGACCTGGTTGACGGTCACGGTAACGGTGGCGGTGGCCTGGGCATTGCCGTCGCTGATGGTGTAGGTGAAGCTGTCGCTGCCATTGAAGTGGGATGCCGGGGTGTAGGTGACACGGCCGTCGGGCAGGATGGTGAGGGTGCCATTGGTGGGTGTGGTCACGGCCGTGACGGTCAGGCTGTCGCCGTCCACATCGCTGTCGTTGGCCAGCACGTCAATGGTCACGGCCGTGTCTTCGACGGTAGCCGCCGTGTCATCTACGGCCAGTGGCGGGTCGTTAACGGGGATGATGGTCAGGCTCACCGTGGCTACGCTGAGGCCACCTGCGCCATCACTGACGGTGTAGGTGAAGCTGTCGCTGCCGTAGATATTGGCGTTTGGCGTGTAGGTGACGGTGTGGTCGGGGTTGAGTACGGCCGTGCCCTGCGTCGGTGTGCTGACCCCGGTGACGGTGAGCGGGTCGCCATCTATGTCACTGTCGTTGGCTAATACGGCAATGGTCACGGCCGTGTCTTCATTGGTCGTGGCCACATCATCAACGGCCGTTGGCGGGTCATTAACCGGCAGAACGGTGATGGTGACGGTGGCGGTATCCACTGCTCCGTTGCCATCGCTGACGGTGTAGGTGAATTGGTCGGTGCCGTCGGCGCTGTCACCACTGTTGAAGTCGGGGTCGGGGGTGTAGGTGATGGTGCCATCGGGGTTGAGCACGGCCGTGCCGTGGCCGGGTTGGGTCAGGCTGCTGACGGTGAGGGTGTCGCCGTCTATGTCGCTGTCGTTGCTCAGCACGGGGATGGTGACGGCCGTGTCCTCAGGCGTAGTCGCTTCGTCGTCTACGGCCACAGGTGGGTCGTTGACCGGGGTGACGGTGATGGTGACGACGGCCGTGTCGCTGCTGCCCTGCCCGTCGCTGGCCGTGTAGCTGAAGCTGTCCTCGCCGTTGTAGTTGACCGCCGGGGTATAGGTGACGGTGTTGTCCGGGTTGATGACGGCCGTGCCATGCAAAGGTGGCGTGACGGCACTTACGCTTAACAGATCACCGTCCAGGTCACTGTCATTCGCCAACACGTCAATGGTAACGGCCGTGTCTTCGGCCGTTGTGGCCGTGTCATCCTCTGCTATCACCGGGTCATTCTGGCCGGTAATGGTCACCGTTACCAGGGCGGTGGCACTGTTGCCCTGCCCATCGCTGACGGTGTAGGGGAAGCTGTCGGTGCCGTTGGTGTTGGCGTTTGGTGTGTAGGTGATGGCGCCGTTACCATTGTGTACGGCCGTGCCCAGCGTTGGTTGGCCGACGGCCGTGACGGTGAGGGGATCACCATCGGGGTCGGTGTCGTTGGCGAGTACGTTGATGGTCACGGCCGTGTCTTCGTTGGTCACGGCCGTATCATCCACCGCAAACGGCGGGTGCTGGATAGCGCCTTCGTCCACAATGAGCGTGGCCGAGCGGCTGTCGCTGGCGCTGCCGGTGGTGGAAGTGGCGCTGCCGGTGATCAGATAGCTGCCAGCCTCAGTCGCCACCACTGTCAGCAGAATACCAGCGGTCATGTGCGGCGGAATGTAAACCTGGTCTGTTTCCAGTTCAGAGGCCAGGCCGGGCGTTTGCACAGACAGATCATACAGGGTGCTCAGGTTCCCGGTGTTGGTGATCAACATCATAAAGGTGGTGGTGTTGGTGTCGGTCAACACCTGGCTGATGGGCAGCCAGTCTACGGCCACCGCTTCGTAGCCGCTGAAGTTGACGACGGCCGTGTCCAACCCGCGCACCCGGCTGTCAAAGAGGGACGTGGCCGTCACCTCCACCGGGTATTCACGCACCAGGGCAAAGTCCATATCACCGGCCGTCATTTGCACCGTTTGGGATTGGCCGGGGGCCAGCGAGACGGGGTTCTGGCTGAACTGGGCCGACCCGGCCACAATGCCGCCCGCCAGCAGGTCGTAGGTGTCGGCCACGCTGCCCAGGTTGGTCACCTGTACATTCCAGGCGCCTGTAGCTTGGGGGTTTAGCGTGGTTGTGCCCGGTGTGATTTGCACCAGGACGCCATAGGAGGTCACGGTGGCCGTACCGTTAACCATCGCCCGGACGTTGGGGTTGTTTTGCGATTGCACGGTGATGGCGATGGGGTAGTTGCCGGGCACGGCCGTGAACGAGGGCGTGACCACCAGCAGCAGATCCGCTTCGTTGAAGACAAAGGGGGTCAGGTCAAGTTGGTCACGGCCGTACCGTTGGCGCTGAATTCATAGGTCCAACCGGCGGGTACGCTGGCGCTGAGGGTATACAGGTCGGCCAGATTGCCCGCGTTGCGTACCGTCAGGGTGTAGGGCAGCGGCGTGTTGCGCCCACCCACCATCACCGTCGGAGCCAGGCTGGCCTGGACGTGATAGTCACCCAGGACGGCCAGGGAAGCGTCGGCGCTGGCGGTGGCGGCATTGGTCACGGCCGTCGCCCGCACGGCAAAGGCATGGACGCCTTCACTCTCATACGCCGTTACTTGCAGCGGCAAGGTCTGGCTGCTGGCGGCCGCCAGCGTCACTGTGTTTGCCAGGGTGACGGTGCTGTCATCCAGTCCGTCAACTGCCAGGGCAAATGTTTGTGTCGTCCCGGCCAGATTGGTGACGGTGACGGTGTAGCTGATGGCCTCGCCGCTGTCAACCACAGCAAACGTAGGTGTTACGGCAATATCCAGCAGGTCGGCCACCGTTAACAGGGCGCTGGCCTGGTCTTGCCCGCCGGTGGGGGTTTCCACGATGACGGCAAAGGCGTTCTCGCTGCTGGCAGCGCCGTCGGGGATGGTGATGCTCAAAGGCAGTGTGGTTTGCGTGTCCGCAGCCAGCGTCACCGATTCGGCAAAGCGCACCCAACTGGCGGGCAAGCCGCTGATGTGTGGGGTAAGGGTGACGGCCGTTGTGCCGGGATTGTACAGCGTCACATCATAGGTCACGGTGCTGTCGTTGTTGGCGGTTTGGGCATCGGGGGCAATGGCAACCAGATGGGGCGCAGCTACAAACAGGGGTGGCAGTTGGATAACGCCGCTGCCGCCAACGCCGGTGTAACTGATCACCGTACCGTTGGAAATCTGGCGCATTTCACCGGCCTGCATATCGTCCAGTTGCAGGTTCAGGCTGGTGGCCTGGTCTGGTTCAGCGCCGGTGAGGGTGTAGGCCCAGATGACGTTTGTTTGGTCAGTGCCGGAGATGACGCTTTGCGGCAAGGGGGTCATGTTCAGGATGCTGGTTCCGGTTACCGGCACGGCATGGTCTACGGTGACGGCATGGTCAAGCGTCTCCACATTGACCGTAATCTGGTGATTACCGGCAATGCTGCAACTGGCGGCTTCTACGGTCAAGGTCGTGGGGCCGGAATTGACCGGCGTCCAACTGCCGCCATAGACGCCATCTCGCGCCGCGCCATCGCCGTGGTAGCCATCATCAAAGAGGATGACGCCGCCGTTGCCATTGTCGGCCTGTACGGTGACGGCATATGACCACGGCCGTCCAATATCATCTACTACCTGGACGGTGATGTTGGTGGGCACACCCGCGTAGAGCGTCTGCTCTTCGTCCGGCGTCAGGATGGTGGCATCCAACAGGCCGGGCGGCGGGATGAGGTAGCTACGGCCGCTGACAATGTCATCGGCCTGGGTCTGCGAAGCGGCCGGCACCCACTCCCGGTAGCTGCTGAGGCAGATGGAGATGAGCATATTGTTGGCAACGACGTAATGGCCGCCGTTCATGTGCCGCGTGACCAATTTGACATAGTTGACGCTGGGACGGCCGTCGGCTTCGTTCAAGAAGGTGGGGTCAATGGGGAAGGTATACAATCCCCGTGGAATGATATTGGTCAACGAGCCAATCGGTTCGTTATTGACGTAAATGCTGACGTCATGTGGCCGGGCATCAGGGCGGGGGTTGGCAACAAAGCGGAATTGGGCGCTGACCACATCTTCGTGGCGGAAACCGGCAGGCAGGGTAATTTTGTTGTTGATAACAGGGCGGTTGGTGCAATACCAGTCACCGGCGCTGGCTTCCATGGACATATTGTTTGCCTCGCCCAGGTAAACGGCGTAGCCGGGCGGCAGGCTGAGGTCAATGGGCAGCGCGGTGGTTTCCCCGGCGGCCGATGCCTCAATGTCGCCAACGACGCCCACAAAACCGGGTTCTATCACGGGCACGGCTTCAAATTCAAAGCTCTGCCCTGTTTGCAGGTAGCCATGACTCATGTTGGGGGTGAGGTAGACCGTGCCGGTTCCGGTCAGGTTGGCGGTGATGGCGATGTCCGTCAGGGGGTCGCCCTGGTTGGTGAGGCGATACCGCTTCACCAGGCTAATGGGATCGCTGCTGATCTCTTCCAGCAAGAGGTCAACATTGGGCACATGGACGTGCAGGTTGATGGGGATGGCGTCCTGAATGGGGTCGCCGCCGTCGTTGGCAGTGAGCCGGGCCACCAGGTCATAGTCAAAAATGGTCACGTCCTGGGTGTGCATGGCCAGGGTCAGGTTAAGCGACTGGTTGGGCTGCAAGACCACCGGGTTGTCAATGCTGCCATTGCCCACAAAACCGATGATGAGTTCGGGGTAGGGGTTTTCAATGGTCATGACAACGGTATGGGAGATGTTGTCTTGATTTTGGATGGTGATGGTGCGGCGTTGATCGTAGTCACGGTCAACGGTGAGGTTGAGGGTGCGGTCGGTGAAGACGATGCCGTTGAGGACGCTGAGGGTGCGTACCTCGCTTTCGGCAAAGCCGCAGTCGGATACACTGCGCACGTACCATTCATAGTCGGTGTTGCGGCTGAGACCGTTGACGGTGATGCTGTGCATGGTGTTGGCGGGGCTGGTGTAGGTGATGTAGGCGGGCTGCCAACCTGGCGGATAAAGAGGGTGGCGGTGGTAGTCACGGCCGTTTGCCAGGAGAATAACGCACTGGTGGCCCCGATACTGGAGTCGGCGGTGGGCATCAGGTTTCTGATCTGCGGCGAGGTGATGAGCGTTAACGCGCCGTTGGCGGTGCTGGTATTGCCTAATCCGGCCGAAGCAGCCAGAGCAAACAAATCATACGTGCCGGCCATTGAGCAGTTATTCACCTGAACATTCAGGTTTACATGCCCAATTTCACCCGGCTCCAGCGTGAGTTGGCTGGCGGCCAGGGCATAATCGGCCGTGTCAATGCCGTCAATGAGGGCGGACAGGTCATAGGTATCTTGTTTGTGGCCGGTGTTTTCCACGACCACCTCAACCACGCCAGCCTCGCCGAGCGAGAGAGTGGCCGCCGCCGGCGCCAGGCTCAGGGCATAGCTGTAGCCAGGGACGACGGTGAGGGTGGACACGGCCGTGTTGTCACTCAAGTCCGCTTCCGGGGTGCTGCTGGTGGCGGTGGCGCTGTTTTGGAGCGTGCTGCCCAGCGAAGCGTTGTCGCTGAGGCGGCCCACCAGGACGAGTTCCACGGTTGCGCCTGCGGCCACATCACCCAACTGCCAGGTGACGGTGCTGCCGGTGACGGTGGGCGAAACGGGGCCGGTGGCGCGCAAGAAGCTGATTTCGGCCGGGAGTAGATCGGTGACAGCCACGTTTTGGGCCACCACCGGGCCGTCATTTTCCAGGCTGAGGGTGTAGGTCACTTCGTGGCCGGTGACGCCATTCGTGGGGCCGTCTTTGCTGAGGGTGAGTTCGGGGCCGAGGAAGGTGACGATGATGATGTCATCGAGCAGTTCCCCGTCGGCGACGGCTTGTAGGGTGATGGTACCAAATTGCCCGGCCGTCAGGCTGCCGGTGGTTTGCCCATTCGCGCCGGTCACGGACGTGGGCTGGTTCACGGTCACGGTGCCGCCAGCGGTGAGCAGGTTGACGCTGACGCCGGGGATGGGATTGTTGAAGGCATCTACGGCCGTGACGGTGACGTTGATTGGCGTCAGGCCATCGGCGGGAACGGCAGTGACATTCACGCTAACGGTGGATTGGTCGGTGTCCAGCGGGCCATGCACAAAGATGACCTGTTGGCCGGGGATGGTGACGTTGCCAGTGACATCGCGGGCGTCTATTTGTTTGAGTTGGGCACGGGTGGAGACGACGGTGAAGACGGCCGTGCCGTTGGCGTCGGCGGTCACAGAACCGGCGGGGGCGATGACATTGTTGCTGCCGCTGACCAGCAGGGAGACGGGCCGGTTCGCCAGGGGATTATTGAAGGCGTCACGCAGCACGGCCGTGACCGTCACAAATTCTTCCCCGTCGGCGGTAGCCGAAAGCGGGTCAACGGTTACATCTGAATTGGCCACGGCCGCCGGGCCGGGCACAAACGTCTGCGTCACCATCTGGTTGAAGGTGGTGCCGCTGGCGCTGTCGGTAGCGGTGATGGTGACAACCTGGGCCAGGGTGCTGCGAATGGTGGCCTGCACCCGCCCCTGAGTGTCGGTAACGGTGGTGAGCGGCGTCAGGGTGACGCTGCCGGTGCTGTTGATGACGACGGTGCGGTTAGGGATGGGATGGCCCAGCGCGTCACGCAGGGTGGCGGTGAGGGTGGCTGTGTCGCTGCCGTCGGCGGTGAGGGTGGCGTCGCTGGTGGTTAATTGGGAGGTCGTGGCATCCGGCGGGCCGGGGATGAAGCTGACACTGTCAGCCGCGGGGACGGTGACATTAAATTCCACGTCCAGTACGACGATGGTTTTGGCTTCGACGGCCGTTGACGCGAGCGTAAAGACGGCCACACCATTGGCATCTGGTGCGGCGGTGACGGCGGGGGCAATCACATTGCCGCTGCCGCTAACGACCAATTGTACATTCCGACCGGTAATGGGTTGGTTGAGAATGTCACGCAGGGTGGCGGTAATGACGGCCGTTTGCACCCCATCGGCCACCACTTCCAACGGCGCAATTTCCACACTGGAGTTGGCGGGCACGGCCGGGCCGGGGATGAATTCCACCTGCTGCCCCGGCAGCATGACGCTGTAGGGCAGGTCTATGGCGTAGACATCTTTGACTTCGGCCACGTCTGAGGTGAGGTAGAAGACGGCCGTGCCGATGTCATCGGTGACGCCAGTGTCGGCAGGGGTGATGGTGTTGCCGCTGCCGCTGACAACCAGTTGAATGTCACGCCCGGCAGCGGGGTGGTTGAGGGCGTCACGGATGGTGACGGTGATGGTGGCGGTCTGGTAGCCACCAGCAAAAACGGGGTTGGGCGCGATCTCCATGTCTGACAGGGCGGGGTCGGCAGGGCCGGCCACAAAGATGACGGGATCGCCAGGTAGGGTGACGTCATATTGGGCGTCACGCACGGCCGTTTGCCGGGTGCCCAGCGTGGTGGAGGGCAGGTTGAAGACGACAACACCATTGGCGTCGGCGGTATCGGTGAAGACGGCCGTGCCGTCTACCAGTAGTTCAGCCACGCGCCCGGCGGCGGGGTGGGCCAGTTCGTCTTGCAGGGTGGCGGTGATGACGGCCGTTTGCACACCATCGGCCACCACCACTAGCGGGGCTACGTCTACGGTGGAGTTGGCGGGGTCGGTGGGGCCGGACACAAAGTTGGCCGTGCCCAGCGCCAGGGTGGCGTCGTAGAGTGGTTCGTAGACGGTGATGGTTTTAAGTTCAACGGACGTGGAAGCCAGGGTGAAGGTGAGACGGCCGTTACCGTCGGTGCTGGTGGGCAGGGTGGAGACGATATTGTCGCTGCCGCTGATTTGCATGGTGAGGGGCCGGTTGGCAATGGTGTGACCGAGGGCGTCACGCAGGGTGGCGTCTATGGTGGTAGTCATCACACCGTTGGCGATCACTTCTGCGGGGACGATGGTGATGTCGCTGTGGGCCAGGCTGGCGGGGCCGGGGATGAATTGTAACGTGAGGGTGTCGTCGAGCGGAGTGTCATCGGCAACGGCCGTGACGGTGACTTCCTGGACGGCCGTGCTACGCACGGTGGCGGTGACGATGCCCTGAGCGTTGCTGGTGGCGCTGAACTGGGTCAGGCTGACCGCGCCGGTGACGGAAATGGTGACGGGCACGTTGGGCAAGAGATGGCTGTAGTCGTCGTAGAGGGTGACGGTGAGCGTTGCTTCATCCACGCCATCAGCCGTCAGGGTAGTGACATCGGCCACCAGTTGGGAAGCGGTGGCGCTCACTGGCCCGGCCACAAATTCCACCACGCCCACAGGGACGATGACATCGTAGATGGTATCGTGCAGCGTGAGGGTGATGGTTTCGACGGCGGTGGACGTGAGGCTGAAGGAGATATTGCCCTGGCCGTCGGTGGTGGCGGTTTGGGTGGTCAGGCCATCCAGTTGCAGGCCAATGAGCCGGTCGGTGACGAGGGTGCCGGAAATGTCGCGCAGGGTAGCGGTGATGACGGCCGTTGTCACCCCATCGGCCACTACCTGCGGCGGGTCTATGAGGACATCGGATTGGGTTTCGTCGGCGGGGCCGGCGCCAACCAGAGTGAGGGTGACGGCCGTGTAAATATCTTCGCCAAACTCGGTGTCATAGAGGACGATGGTGAAAATTTCGGCGATGTTGCCGCTAAAGGGGGGGAAGGTGACACGGCCGTTGGCGTCTGTGGTGACGGTATCCAGATAGTGACGGCCGCTGACGTCTCCGTCCAGGATGAGTTGAATGTCACGGTTGCTGACCAGGTTGCCGCTGTAATCACGCAAGGTGGCGGTGATGACGCTTTGCTCCACGTTGTCGGCGCTGATGACGGGCGGTGTGGCCGCCACGGCCGACGCGCCGCTGTCAATGCGGCCGGGCAAAATTTCGATTGTGCCCGCGGGAATGAAGATGTCGTTTTCAACGTCATACAATTCCAGGTCAACCAGGCCGGTGGTGGGCCAATAGAAGTAGAAACTGCCACGGCCGTTCTCGTCCAGGTAGTTGTCGGTGACATAGACACCATCTATATGTAGCTCGATAAGGTAGTCATCCGCGGGATGACCGGAGACGGTATACAGTTCCGCATCAACGATGATTTCGTCTTCGTCGGCATGGGCCGGATTGGGGTAGACAGCGATGATGTTTTGCGGGTGAGAGGGGTCTACTGGCCCGGCGACAAAGTTGATAGCATTAGAGAAGTAGGGAGAATGGTTTGTGCCATAGAGGGGGTCAACCACATAAGGATACAACCACTCCACCTGATTCCAGGCAAAGGTGAACGTCACCAGACCATATTCATTGCTGACGGCATCGCCCAGATAATAGTCATCGTAATCCCCCTCCGCCCATATTTCTACCAGGCGGTTGGGGACTTCGTTGCCGTAATAGTCATATAGGGTGGTGGTGATGGTGGTGGTGGCTATGCCGTTGGCCAGCAATTCTTCGGGGTAGGCAACGGCGTTATCGGCATAATCTATGGTGCCCACCTGGTACTCGATCTGGCCCAGGTACCATTCGATTGGCTGTTCATACCAGCCAGATTCAACGCGGAGGGTGACGTCTACGTAACCCGGATATTGCCAATAGGTGTCATAGTCGCCAAACTGGACGTAGCCGTTGCTGTCCGGGTAGTCATAGAATTGATTGCTGACGGGATAACCATATTGGTCGTACCCTGACAGGATCAGATAGACACCGTCGTAATCACCGCTGAAGGGCAACCCGGAATCGAGGAACAGTTGTAATTCGATATTGGGGTAGTTGTTATCGCCATATTCGTTGATGATGATGGGCGTTTCCAGCGAGATGAGGGTGGAGGCGGCAATGTCCAGTTCACCCGGAGTGAGATAGAAGCCGCCGTCATCGGTATAGGTTGTGATATCGTACAACGTGTCGTATAAGGTTACAGCGACCCAGGTGGAACCATATTGATCCAGATAGGAATCGGGGAGGTAGAAGGAGAAGAGCAATTCGCCATCTTCATCGGTCACGGCCGTGCCGATGGTCTCGGACATGCCCCCGTTTACCTGTATCTGGATGTCGTAGGTACGGTGGCGGATGGGGTTGCCTTCGTTGTCTTGCATGACGGCCGTGAGGATCGCCAGTTCGGTATTGGCCGTGATGTAATACTCCCCATTCAGGTCAGCGAAGGAGTTGTTGGGGTCGGTTGGCCCGGCGTAGCGCACATCACCGGCCAGCCAGTTGAGCGTAGCCCGCATGATTTCGGGATTATCCACATCGTCTAACGCTTCAAAGGGGAAACCCCAATAGGTGGTGCGATAGTTACCGCCGTCGTAACCAATGGCAGCGTCCCGATAACCCACATCATAGGTGTAAAAGAACGTTTCGGTGGCAGTGGTGCCGGTGATGGCGGCATTAAAATAGGCCAGCGGAATTTGCAGGCCATAGTCACCAAATGCGCTCAGGGGGCCGGTGGCGGTGACAGTCAGATAATTCAGGTCATCGGTGACAGTGAGTACACCCAGATGATCGATCATGAAGGTGGTCAGCCCCCGGTCGGTATGATAATCCATACTGCTGAGGAAGAGGCTGTTGTCACCTGCGGCCAGCCAGTCTGTCAGGGCAGCTTCGGCGCTGGCGCTGGGGCCAACGTCTACGTCGGCTTCGCCGGTGAACCAGATCACGGTGTCATACGCAGACAGGGTGCTGGTGGTTGGTTCGCCGCTGACCGATACGTCCCACAGTTCATAGCGGACGCCGATGGCCTCCAGGGTTTCGGTGTACACGCTGCGGTAGTTATTGCTCCAATCGTCATCATCCACCAGCAGGACGTTGGGAGGAATGGTATTGGGTTGCAGGGTGGCGTAGTAAACGGTGTCATAAAAGTTACCCAAGTCGCCGGAGTGCGGGTAATGGCCACCGATGGCGTAGACGGTACAGTTGTTGACACCGCCCCACATGCCTTCGCGCTGGTCGCCGGTGGGCAAGGGGGCACTGGTGGTGTGCCACACGCCTACGGAACCGTCGGCGTGGAGCGGAGCGTAATAAACGTTACCACTGTAATTGTTTGCGCCGCCGACAGCGTAGAGATAGCCATCATTGATGAAGGTGGTGAAGCGGTGGGCGTCGAAGGGGATGGGGTTCACGGCCGTGAGCCAGCCACCCACACTACCATCAGAAGCAATCGGCGCATAATAGATCGCGCCGCCGTTGGCAATGATGTAAATGACGCTGTTGTGGATGGCCACGGTGTTGTCATTGGCGGAAGTGGGCAGGTTGGGCGCATTTTGCCATGTGCCCAATTCGCCGGTGACGGGGTTGATGGCTACATATTGCACCAGGTCGCCACCGCCGCCAATGTAGAGGTAGTTGTTATAGATGGCCGCGCCAAAACCCTGGCGTGAGCCGGGGATATTGGTTGTCATTTGCCAGGGGTTGGGCTGGCCGAGGTCAGCTATTGGAGTATACCAGACATCCCATTGGCCGTCGGCGCCGGTGAGCAGGTAGACGAAGTTGTTGGCCTGGAGGACGGCGTAGTCAATGTAGGGTTGGGGCAGTTCGCCGACGATGTTCCAACCGGCCAATGAACCATCGGGGTTGATGTCGCTGGCGTAGATGTCGGTGCGTTGGGCTTCGTCGGCGTTTTTGCCGCCGAAGATGTAGACACGGCCGTCGTGGAAGAGTAACTCTTTACCGGCGTATTCAAAGGGGGTGGAAAGTGGCAGGGGCAGGGGGACGGCCGTTTGCCAGCTTCCGACAATATCTGGCCCACAAATGGGCAGCGTACCAGCGTCTACCGTGATGACCACATTGTCAATGCCCCACGTTTCATCCGTGAGATTGATGCCCGCAAAATCGAGCGCCAGTGTGGTGGCTGTGTGGGCGAATGTGTAGTTCAATTCATAAGCGGCATCCAGTCCATAACCCAATTCGTAGTCGCTGCCGGTACGGGGGTAGTAGACAGCGCCGCCAGGATATTCGTCCGGGTAGTTTTGCCACCACTCCTGGTCGCTGTTATCCCAAATGCCGAAGGTGGAATGGAGCAGCGTCGGCCCACCGTCCACAGTCAGGTCAAAGATGTCCGGCCCATGATCTGGGTGAACGCCATCCCAGGAACCGATGGTGAAGAGGTCAAAGGAAACGGTAACTTCACTGTGTGGCGGCAAATTGTCCAGGGAAAGGGTGGCTGTTTCGGTAATAAATTCACCGAGGAAGGTGTAACCGTAGGGGGTGACGCTGGTATTGGAGACAGACCATTCAGGATCAACGCCGCTTTCAAAATTGGTGGTATACACCACCAGGGGTGCGCCGCCAGAAGGGACGGTTTGCAGATTGGGCAAAGCCAGCGCCGGGGCGGCCAGCGTTTCTCTCTGGCTGCCGTGACTTTGCGGGCGGCTCAAGACGAGCCGTTTGATCATCTCAAAAGCATTGGCGGCCAGGTCTAAAATCATCTGGCTCAGTTCGGTTTCAATGGTCACGGTGACTTCAGCGTCACCGGGGGTGACAATGGCCGGCGAAACGCTGATGTCAGCTTCGACGGCCTGGCCGACACCCAATAGACCATGACCGGCTGCTTTGGGAATCAGGACCCCGGCCGTATCCAGAATTTGCACGGTGGCGGTGTAGGTGCCGGTGAGAAGGCCGGTTGTGTCCAGGGTGTCCAGGTTGTAGCTGAGGGGGACAATGCTGCTGCTGACGGCAATGGGTACGGTCTGGCTATATACCTGGCTGCCATCGGGGGCGTGTAGCTGCACCCAGGCACGGCCGTTGATGGGGCCGTTGGCGACATTGCCCAGGGCGATGTGCATATCTACATCGGTACCGGCATCTACTTCCACAAAGTTGGGCACGGGGCTGACGCCGCCCATGATGAGCAGGGCATCCACCACGTTGAGGGCGGTGGGAATGTCGTGTTGGATGAGGCTGGCTTCGACGGCCGTTAGCTGCGCTTCCACCAGATAGGCGCCCTGATCGGAGGGGGTGATGGTGGTGGGTACGGTGACGGTCTCGCCGGGCTGCAAGGGGATGGATTGCGTTGTCCAGGAGGTGCTGGCGGAATTGCCGGGGGTGGCCGCAGTGACAGTGAGGGTAAGCACGGCCGTTGTGGGCAGATTACCATGATTGGTCAGATGCAGGTCGTAGGCAGCGGGGGCATTTTCCAGGACGGTTTGAATGCCGGGGCTGAAACGGCCGTGGAGAGCATGGTTGGCAATGGCCTGTAATTCCACGCTCAATTCCGCTACCAGATCACGCAGGGCGGCATTATCGGCCAGCAGCGCAGGTTCGCTGGTATGGGTGAGGATGACGGGGGACAGTTCGGCCAACGCCTCATCGGTCACAATGAGCGGCGAGATGGGTTCGGCCGCCTGGGCCAACGCGGCCGCGCCAGAAGCGACGCGGTCGCGATAGGTGAGATCACAGTCGCCGGCCTGGCAGGATTGTTCCAAATTATCAATGGAGAGCGCCAGGAAGTTGAGGGCGGCGGTCAAATCTATGGCTTCGGGGAACAGTTCACTGGCTTCTTGGGCGGCCTGGTAGATGGGCAGGGCGTTGGCGCTGACGATTTGCACATTGGCGAAGGTGGTTTGCACGTAGGCGGTGCCCGGCGCGGGGCTGTCCACACGCACGCCGTAGCTGCGGCCCAACGGGGTATTGGCCGGTACATTCAGGGCGATGGCCTGGTGGTCTACATCACCTGCGCCAACAATGACGGGCGAGGTATGGGGCGACACCTGTACCCAGGTGGAGATGGGTAAGGTAAGAGTGACAGGGAAGCTGCCGGCGATGTTGCCGACGTTGCGCACGCCCAGGTCAAACTCAGCCACGCCGCCGGGGGCAGCAAACACAAGCTGGGGATCGGCCGTGACCTGGTTGAAGGCGATGGCAGGCACAGTGAACGTCTCGCTGTCGGTTTGGAAGAGGCCAGCACCATCGGTGTCTACGGCCGTGACGGTAAAGGGATACTCGGTGCCGGCGGGGGGCAATGCGGAGACAGTGGGGGAAATGTAGAGGCCGATCTGCCCCACGCCACCGGCCGGCAGGGTGATGCTGGTCTCCGTTTCACCTTCCGCGCCGCTGAGGATGAACCAGCCATCCGGCAGCCCGCTGACGGCCACGTCAAACGTGTGCGGCACCGTGGAGGTATTGGTAATGGTGGTAGCAAATGCAGCGCCGGGGAGTTGGAGACGGCCGTCGTTGAGGCCGGGGAAGGAGTTCGGCACGGCCGTGCCCCAGGGCACGGTGAACAACGGTTCTTCAATCACTTCCAGCAACATGCTTTGAGTTGACATCATATCAACAGTAAATTCAGTCGAAGCAGTCAATCCTGGGCGCGAAACCGAATCTGCTGTCACGACAAACTTATACTCATCTGCCAGAGCTATTTGCAGTTCTGGTATTAGCATAACATTACCCACATTATCTATTTGGATGTGCCATCCTGGTGGTCCCGACACAGTCAGTTCATATTCATCAGTTGCATTCGAAAAGACTTCTATCTGCACTTGTGTTGTCTGTAAAGGGGAAATACTACTCTCAGCCGGAGATACAGCTACTTCCATAAAATCAAAAACTGCCCCAGTCAGCTGGATGTTGTCTATTACGGGAGTCTGCTCAGAAACTGTTACAGTCCCGTGAAATCCTGTTGCAGCAAACCCTTTATGTAGGTCAAGCGGTTCTGTGCCGAGTAAACCCGTTCCGGTTCCTGGTGCCAGTTGAACATTTGCCCATTGCATTTCAGATAGCCATTGGCTGGTAAAAGATGGGGTTATACTGGCTAAATTTTCACGCTTTGCCCCTACGTTGATCACGTTATGAAATTCAATGATGTACTCACCAGCAGGCAAGATTCTATCGTCAATCACTAGGCTGCCTACACTTACTGACGTAGGGTCGAATATATCCGCTGTTGCTGTAACTACAATTCGTGACCACTCAGCAGACACACCCAAACCTGGCACAGAGTGTGAATAAGTAGCAACATGTCCTCTACCTTCAGTAACGTATGTCATTGTCTCACCGGACAATTTCAACGTCGAATGGGGATGGGAAGGTAACCCAATTACCTCACCAATATCTACAATCGTACCGTCCTGGGTGCGCACAGTAGCGGAAATGGCATAGAAATAGTCAAAATCAATTACTGTCCCTGTGTGATCTGGTACTCCCCAACTCGATAACATTAACCCATCAAACTTAGAGTGATCGGTTTGCAGGTTGATGTCCACAGATTTACCATTTGTGATGATTTCGGTGGCGGGGTAGACAACGATTGCGGAATTTACATTGTCATAAGACAGGTTAAATTCACTAAGGTTACCAGACAGTTCAATAGCTGGCAGCGGGCCAATTATGGTCGTGCTTGAAGTAATAGGGACAGTATCAGTCTGAAGCATCGTTGATCGCACCAATTTCGATGGGTGGATTTGTTTTTCACCGTCAAGGATGGCCGATACATAATCATCAGCTATTACAGTAGCAGTTTGAGATAGTCCTACTGAGGTAGCCATAGTGGATGAATGGGATGAGACAACCCCACGAGTAATGGTGCCACTTGGTGGGGGGGTAGTTGGGTTGAGGCTGGAGCTATTACCGGGTGGCTCAGCTGGTACCCGAATGAGCGAACCTGGTTGGATCAGGTCGCCACTATTCTGGACACAATAATCTATGTCGGTATCACCATCGGCATCGGTACAGCCCTGATTTTGCTCAACCACGATTTGAAGCCAGGTACCCCAATGTAGATAGGCGTTGGGATCTCCGTCTGGGTATTGTTGATACCAACAAGTTTGCCGATAGAAATGCTCCATTAGCCACTCGTCTTGTTGTACCGTCAAGGTTGTCAAAGTGTTAGCTGATGGTGGTGTGTCGCAAACACTAACCACATTGATAGTCTGTGTGGTCGAGTCGTATTCGTCAACGCCTGCAGCCACATAAAGCTGGACAGTATAGTATCCATCTGGGCTTCCTTGTTGATAAGTGAATGTCGGATTTTGTTCAAGTGCCTGCGTCTGATTTGGGTCTCCAAATCGCCATTGCCATAAATTTGCGATATCAGCAGGCGTAGATTGATCTGTGAATTGCACAGTCAGAGGGGCAATGCCGCCTGCCGGTGGAGCAAAACTGAAAGCTGCCGTAATCGCTTGTCGTATAACAATTCTGTCAGTAATCGTTTTCGTCTCATCACCATTACTCACAGTAAGGGTAACCGTGTATTCTCCTGGTGAGTTATACACATAGGTTGGATTGGCTCCTATTGCATCTGTCATACCATCACTGTTGAAATCCCACGTCCAACTATTGGGTGGAGGATCTCCACTTGACGTGTCCGTAAATACTACAGTAAGTGGTGTGGGTCCGTAACGACGGGAAGGTACAAAGCTAGCTATTAGATCATCATCATCATCATCGTCATCTTCTTCTTCAAATTGGCTAATAGCCATTCCAAGAAACAAAAAAAGTCCTAAGAAAAAACCTGTGACTGCCCCTGCTTTTAGCGCAAACGACGTAGGAGTAGAGCCGAAAAATACAGGACGGATATCATCTAGCACTTGTATGGCGGCTACAATTGTTGAAAATAGGAATTGTTTATCTTCAGGTATTTTTCCAGCATTAAAGACATTCAATAAGAAATCTATAGCCGTTTTTATTATTCTCTCCCGCCCACTTGCTTCGGCACTAAGGCCAAAGTTGTTTATTATTGATATTAAAGTCTCTGTTGCTAAACCGCATGCATCTCCTGATCCTTCTATCACTGCTTCGCAAACTGGTTTTGTTACTTCAGCCAGAAGCGATCCCAGCATGTTCTTAATCCATGAAATAGTAGAAACCAGAAAGCCCCCAAGAAATTGACCTCCATTTGTGCTGAATATCCCAGAATTAGCTGTTGTTGACCCGTAACCAACACTTCCCTCATGAAGACCACTTTCCATGACACCAATCGCATATCCATTGGATGATATTTCTAGCCAGCCTATTGTGAGTACGTCATTGACCATCACCATTTGTGTTGGCATAAGCACTATCTTGTTTTCTCGGGTCGCTTGCGTAATTCGGGCCTTTGCCTCCGCAGATACCGCAAGAGGCGACAAGTCATTGAGGTTTTGTGAGGTAATAACAACTCTCGGCACATCATTTTCCCGGGCAATCCTTAAAACTGTTAAGGCGGACTTTGCTTGCTGACCGCTAAATCTTTCCAGCAGTTGCCCCTCAATATTAGAGCCTGCCATTCCTTGCATAAACCGTACAGATTGGACAGCCGTAGTAGCCTGACCAGGCGCTACAATGGCACGTTGTTCAATATTCTGCAGGTCAATGTTGAGTGATAAAGTCGCCGAAACCGTTTGGTTGGAAACAATGGCTAGCCTTGGCCTATCTGGGTAAGAAATTGCAAGCATTGGTTGACTTATCTGTAAATTAGCCTCATCAATTGAGTAAAAGAGAGATTCACCGAGCAAATAACTAGCTGCTCGCAAGGCCTTTGTAGCCTCAATTTTTGCGTTACGCAAAGATGCAATATTTTCACTTGTCAGTCGATTTGATTGTTCAGGTAAACTTTCCAACGCTGATGAAATTTGGTTAACGGAAATGTAGCTTTCAACAAGCACATCTAGCATGGAAAGCTCTTGTGGTACATTACTGGACGCAAAAAACATGGTGTAGATATCCACTTCAGAAAAAGTTGGTTCAACACTTTGATTTTCAAGGGCAACACTAATATTTCCTCTCACTTGTCGTGTTTCATAACCAAGTTTGTCAACAATAGCCCGCTCATAGAAATCAACATTTCCTTCGACATTTACAATCCTGATCTCTAACCATGCTCCTGTAACAAGAAAGTTTCCAAATGGGAAATTGGAAACAAGTTCACTAAATGGGTTTCCTTCGATTACTTCACCGGAGCCAATGAAGGTCAAATAGGGGACGTAAGTATGGAATACGCGCCAGAAGAAAAATCCGCCTTGCGCATCTGAATTTACATAATGGCTTAGTGCAACTGGATTGCCAACTAATTCAACAGAACTAACAGTTATATTTAATGGATAACTCTTTGGTAGATTACCATTGAGTGAACCAATAGGGTCAAAATTCTCTACGCCTAGTCGTATGTTAACTCGATGTCTTAATTCGTCGGGGAGTTCGGGGAGTTGGTCGGGGGAGGGGAAGGGGACGAAGGTGTCGCCGATGGCGGCGCTGGCGAAGGTGGGGTCGAGGTGGGTCCAGCCGAGGCCGGGCAGGTAGGCCTGTACCCACCAGTGGTCGCGGGTTTCGTCCAGCAGTTGGGGGTCGTTGGCGGGGTCGGCGACTTCGGTACCGGGGGGGATGTGGCCGATGACACCTTGCGGTTCGGGGAACATGGAGAGGATGAGTTGCTGGCGCAGGGGCATTTCCAGGTCGCCGTGGCGATAGGCGGCGGGGACGCCGCTGGCGCGCAGGAGGGCGATGAGCAGGCTGGCTTGGTCGGTGCTGTTGCCGGCTTCGCTCCAAATGGCGCCCCGTGCACCGCGCAGACTGCCTTTGTAGCTTTCAAAACCCAATGAGCGCACATAATAAAAGATGGCGGTGGGGTCGTTGCCCAGTTCGGCCGCTTTTTCGATGACATATTCGTCGTTGCAGTTGGCGTCAATGGTGCAAACCAGCCAGCCCTCGTAGCCATCGGGAGCCAGGCTGACAGGGGCGGCGCCGTCGCTGACGGCCCGACCTTGCAAGGTACCCCAGGCAGTTGCGCCGGTATCCAGTTCGGTGAAGTCCAGCACACTGGCGGGCACGGTCAATTTCAGCGTCATGGTGACGCTGCTCAGGGGCGGGATGTCACCCAGATTCCAGGCGTAGACGTTGTTTTGGTGGTCGGGGCGGGGAGTAGCTTCGACGAAGGTGGCCTGAGGGGGTAGTAGTTCGTCGGTGAACAAGACGTTGCGAATGACATTGGGGTCATTGGTAAAGTCCAGTTCGGCAATGGCTTCGATGGTGTCGGTGATGGAGGCGTTGGGATCAATTTGGGGGATGTTGACCGGTGGGCGGTTGTTGGTGACGGTGAAGGTGACAAGCAGGGTGTTGGAAATAGCGGACGAGGCAGCGTAGGCGGACTGTACCCGCGAGACGGAGATGGGGTTAGCCAGGGCGGCCGGTTCGGTGGGCGGGCTGCTGGGGAGTCCTTGCAGGGCAGCGGCATCCATTAACATGCCGTTGGGTTCACCTTCGGGGGTTAGGGCGCCCAGGCTGCCCAGTTGATCGGCCAGTTCCGGGGGCAGGGCATCACCGAGGGAGGTCATCAGATCAGTGACTTGTTCGTTGGCGGTGGGTGAGATGGCGGCTGGCTGTGCCCCGGTGAGGGGAGTACTGGTGGCGTGGGCGGTTTGCACACCCAGGATTTCCCACCAGAGGGGTGCGGGCAGTAGGGAAATGAGCATGCCCACACAAACGAGAATGGCTACAATTTTATAGGTACGGCCGTATACAGTCATTGTCTTCCTCCTGATCAAAGCTCCTTCCAGAAGCTCCTACCTGCCCCCATGTTGTTGATGATGCAGGTATGTTGGTAAATTGCAGCCCCATCCCCGGCTTTTTGCCCCAATCTTTATGAAAATTTTGTTTATTCTGACCACATCTCCCTTTATAATGGGCACAGTTTGTCAACGAGAAAGTCTAATACACGGCCGTTACGGCAACCGTAACGGGGGCCAATCAAGTGCAGTTCAAGTAACAATCTCGTCCTATGGCTGTTTCATATAGGAGGAAACCGGATGCCAAATCTCTCTATTTCCCTGCTGGGTGTCCCTCGCATTGAGCAAGACGGCACGCCCATTGCGGTGGACACACGCAAAGCTATTGCCCTGATCGCGTTTCTGGCCGTTACCAACCGCACCCACAAACGCGACCGGCTGGCCCGATTGCTGTGGGATGGCGACCTGCCTCATGCACGCGCCGCGTTGCGCCGGACGCTGTCGGTGCTGCGCAAGGCACTGGTAGGGGATTGGCTGTATAGTGAAAAGGATCTCATTGGTTTGCAATCCCAGGCGGGATTATGGCTGGATGTAGAAGTTTTTTTGGAGCGACTGGCCATCTATGAAGCGCATCAACATCAAGACGGCGCGATTTGCCGCCATTGTTTACCTTTATTGCAGGAGGCAGTTTCTCTTTATCGGGACTCTTTTCTGGCCGGGTTTTTATTGGGAGATGGCGCTGATTTTAGCCAGTGGCAACTGACGGAAGCGGCCTTTTTGCAACGTAAACAGGCCAGCGCGCTACAGGCGTTGCTGTTTTATCATGCACAAACGGGGGCGTATGACACGGCCGTGACCTTTGCCCATCGCTGGCTGCAATTAGACCCTACCCATGAACCGGCGCACCAATGGCTGATGAAACTATATGCCTGGCAGGGAGAGACGGCCAAAGCAGCCCATCAATATCATGAGTGTGTCCGTTTGTTGGCGCAAACGGTAGGCCTTCAGCCACAGCCAGAAACCACAACGTTATTCAACCAGATTCAAAGTGGGCATCCCCCGCAAAAACCGGCTCTTGTCCATGATAAACCACCGCCCGCCCCCCTGCCCTTTGCGGAAAGAGAGCATTTTCATGCGCCGCATCATGTGCCCAGGCAGTTAACGCCATTGATCGGGCGCGTTGTGGAACTGCGAGAGATCCAGACACGGTTCGACCATCCCCGCTGCCGTTTGCTCACCCTGACCGGCATTGGTGGGGCGGGCAAGACCCGGTTAGCCATTGAATTTGCCGGCAAACAAACCGCTTCCTTCAAACACGGTGTCTATTATGTGCCACTGGCAGCCATCAACTCTGCGGATTATCTGGTTTCTGCTATCGCCGATGCTGTGCAATTTTCCCTCTCCGGCCCAGACGCCAAAAAACAGTTATTGCGTTTCCTGCACGACAAAGAGATGCTGCTGGTTTTGGACAACTTTGAACATTTGCTGGATGCGGCCGACCTGCTGGTGGAGATATTGGAGCAGGCCCCGGCCGTAAAACTGCTGGTCACCTCGCGCATCTGTTTGAATTACCGGGTGGAATGGTTATACGAGGTGGGGGGGCTGACCTGTGCACCAGATGATGCAGTCACGGCCGTGCCGCATGGCGCGATGGAGTTGTTTTTATATCACGCCCATCGGCTGAACCCCCACTTTGCACCGTCCGCAGCAGAGAGCGCCAGCATCCTGCACATATGCCACCTTCTAGACGGCATACCCTTGGGTGTGGAACTGGCGGCCGCCTTGCTGCGGCAATTTTCCGGCGTGCAGATTGCCGCCGGGATCGCCCAAAACCTGGATTTTTTGCAAACCACCATGCGCGATGTGCCGCCACAACATCGCAGTTTGCGTGCCGTGTTTGAAAGTTCCTGGCAATTTCTGACGCCCGCAGAACAAGAACTCCTGCAACAACTGGCCGTGTTTCAGGGCAGCTTCAGCCAGGAAGCGGTGTTCGCCATCACTGCCGCCGCCCCCACCCTCCTGACCGATCTGGTGGACAAGTCACTGCTGCAAGAAAGGGCCGACGGCCGTTACCAGATGCACGACCTCATCCAACAATATGCCCGCGAAAAATTACAGACGTACCCCCTCCAGGCCGCTACCACCAGTGAACGGCACGGCCGTTACTTCCTGGCCTTTTTGCAACGACACAGCGATGAACTAAAAACGGCCGTGCAAGCCCAGGCCCTCGCCACCATGCGCCAGGACATAGACAACGTTCACACCGCCTGGCACTGGGCCGTCAGCCAACAAGAAGGAACAGAACTGGCGCACGTCATAGACGGGCTGTGTCTGCTTTACGACTTCTTCAACTGGTTTCACGAAGGGCGCAAAGTCTTTGCCGAAGCCGCCGACAGCCTATCATCTGCCGCCACTCCAGGTATCATAGCCAGCTTACGGGCACGACAGGCGTTTTTCCTGCACCGCCTTTCTTTATTTCCAGAGGCAAAAGCCCTATTGCTTGAATGTCTATCTCTCTCTCGCCAGCAACAGCAACTACCAGAGATCATGTTTTGTCTGACCCAGCTAGGAACCGTCGCGTTTTTTCTGGGAGAGTATGATGAAGCCAAAACATATCTCGATGAAAGCCTGGCGTTTGGTCATAAGATGGAAGAACCCTGGCATCTGGCTTACTGCTATAACAGTCTGGGCAATGTATACCGCGTCTTGGGTGACTATCAGGCAGCGCACCAATCTTTTAGCCAGGCGTTGCAATTGCGGCGCGAATGTGGCGACAAACGTGGCATCGCCGTCACGCTTAACAATTTGGGTAGCACGGCCGAAACGGTAGGTGATTATGAAGAAGCCCGGCGTCTGCTTCAGGAAAGCTTCACCCTCAAAAAAGCATTAGGCGACCGGAAGGGCGCTGGTTTGTCAATGCTCAATTTGGGGCGTGTATTGGCCCTGTTAGGTCATAATGCCGAAGCCCAAAAGCTGCTGTCAGACAGCTTCACCATCTTTCAGGAAGTAGGGGAATCGGCCGGTGCGGCTCTAGCCATGACCAATCAGGGCAACATCGCTTATGCTTTGGGTCAATTGGCCGAAGCCAGAGATTTCTATTGTGAGAGTTTGAAAATATCCCAGGCTATTACCGACCGCCGGGGAATTGTCTTTTCCCTTAACGATCTGGGCAAAGTGGCATTGGCTCAAAACAATTATCCAGAAGCTCAGACTTACTTTTGTCGGGCACTGACCATCGCGGCCGAAATGAAATCAACTCCGCAAATGCTGGAAGCATTAACGGGAATTGCAGACCTGATACATATTGAAGGCAACAGCGAAACAGCGTTGGATTTGTTGTTGTTGATCCTGGATCATCGGGCGCTCGACCGTGAAACAAGAGAATACGCCGTTGCCTTACAGAAAAATGTGGAGCGGCAGTTGGGTAACAGCCTAATCCCGGCTGCCGGACAAAACCGGCCAGAGCGCGATCTATTCACCGTGGCTCAACTTGTGCCCGAATTATTTGCTAACCGGTTATAACACCAGCCATTTCATTGCCCGGCCATCCAGACAATGGGGCCATCGGCCGTCCACACGGGCGCACATTTGAAATAGGGAGCGACCATCAGGCGCAGGTATATCTGGTAGCCGTCGGTATTTCCGGCAAGTAAGGCATACCCCTCATTGCTATTCAGCAGGGGCACGGCCGTTATCTCCAACTCTTCCAGGCGCGTCACCATCTCCAACGTGTCTGCATTCCACACCTCAAACCAACGGCTTTCTTCATCCCACCCATCCAGCAGCAGATACAACCCATCGGGCGTCAGGCGCAGGCGTTCAGCGTAGACTTCTCTGGTTTCCAGCAAACGGCCGTCCGCCACACTCACCACCTGCAACCCACCAAATTGCCGCTCCTGATGCAATACGCCTGCCGCATCTGGCACAATCTGCCACAAGTTAGCCAACACGAACAACCGCTGCCCATCTGGCGACAAGACCGCCGATTTGATGCCGCCGTTCATCAGCGTTTTGGCCTCGGCCGTATCTGCCGTCAGCGCCAATAACCGTTCCCGCCAGCTTTGTGCCGGTTGGATATTGACGGTGTGGGCGGTACGGCCGTGCAAGTCCACCGTCGTCAGTTTGTCTTCATGGGCATGAACGATATAAAGGGCACGGCCGTCTGGCGCGGCCACCACACCCGGCTGCCACATTTCGGTTTGCTGCTCCTCATGCGGGCCATCACAGACGGCCGTACACCAGTTACCGCTCACCACATCCGGCAGTGCCAGTGACCATTGTTCAGTCAGCACCGCACCATCCAGGAGCAGCACCGTGAATGGGCCGGGCGGCGTCACGCCCCGCACTTCACCATCTGCTGCCCCGGCCAGCGCCAGCGAACCATCATCGGTAAACGCCATCAGCGTTGGCCGAAAGGGAACAGATTGTTGCCCCAATTGTGTCCCGCTGGCTGTGTCAAACAACAGCAGTTGGCTGCTGGTCTCATCATGGTAAGCCAATGCCAACTGTCTGCCATCCGCGTTAAACACCATTGGCTCCACCCAACCTGTGCCGGGCAATACGGCCGTCACTCCCTGCCACCTTTCTACATCCACCAATTGCAATCCGGCAGCGCGGGCGCGGCAGGCCGAGCCACCGCTGCTGGCCTCACAAACCTGCCCGTTGGTTTCAATCGCGGCCAGGGTACGGCCGTCGGCCGACAGCACCGATTGGGGTGTATAGGTACGGTCCCCGGCCAGCGGCAGCGGGGTGTAGCCAGGTACGTCCCGGCCCGTGGTGGCGTCCACCGGGCGGATTTCGTATTGGTTGACGGCCATGTTCCATTGCGCCAGCAAAGCAGTGGTGGTGATGGGATTAGTAACAGTCGGTAGGGGAGTGGCGGTGGGAACGGGCACGGCCGTAGCCGGTGCCCGCGTTCCGCCAATGGCAATCGGTTCAGAAGTGGGCACACAGGCAGCCAGCCATAAAAGCCCCAATACCCCCAGCCCTATTATTATTGTTTTACCTTTGTTCCAAATGGATAGTAATTTCATCACCAAAGTCTCCTTTGTGGGATAATTTTCAAGATTGCCTCACAGTTACGAGCTATACACCGCTCATAACGTCCAGGTTCCCTATGTGCTCAATGAGGGGACAGTTGTCCCAAGAAAATTGGGTCAATTGACCCTGTCGCCAGCAGGTGTGTGCCAGTACGATTGACACAACTATTGACAAATTCAGCCCTGTAAGGGCACAACCTGAGGAGATGCACAATGAGTATGACAATTCGTGAATTTTGGACGGCCGCGCACGGCATGATTTTTGGCGCGGTATTTTTGTTAGCTTTTGGTGGTGGGCTGGCCGGTTTATACAGCTTACGCCCAGAACTATTAACGGCCGAGGGTCTCCGGGAACGGGTGAAGCGGGTGAAGCTAGGTACAGGCATTATGGCTGCCATTGCCTGGCTGACGGTTGTCAGCGGCACCTACCTCGTTTATCCCTGGTATCGGGCAGCGCCGCCGGAAGGGATGACTGACCTGACGTCGCACCCGCGCTATTTCCTGTTAGCAGACAGCACTCTTTCTGGCTGGCATACCTTTGCCATGGAGTGGAAGGAGCATGTGGCCTGGCTGGCGCCGATTCTGGCAACGGCCGTGTTCTTTATCGTCCTGAAATACGGTACACAACTGGCCGAACAACGCAACTTGCGGCACATGACGATGGTTATTTATGTGCTGGCTTTTACTGCCGCAGCCATCGCCGGCTTGTTCGGAGCACTCATCACCAAAGCCGCCCCGGTTATGTAATAACGATTCATAGAGAATTTGTGGAGAATTGATCATGACAACAATAATTGCTTCTGAAGAAAAACCTGTAGAACAACCCCTGGTTCAGACACACATTGCTACCGGTTCGGCAGCCGCCACTTTCATCGCCAGTAGTATTGGCGCCCTCTTTCTCGGCCTTATGACTACCGGCGCTGAGTTTAGCGCCGGTTTGAAAGATGCTTTGAATTGGTGGAATCCGGCCGGCCCCCTGACCGGCAAAACAGGCGTTGCCGTTCTCACCTGGTTAATAAGTTGGGTGCTTTTGAACACCCTCTGGAAAAACAAAGAAATAGACTTGCGGAAATCGTTTATCATTACCCTGGTGCTGATTGGCCTGGGTGTATTATTCACCTTCCCACCTATTTTTGAAGCGTTCGCAGCTGAATAGTTTTTAGCCTTAGTCAGGCTGCGGGAAGAGTTGAAAGTGACGGTTTTAAGACAAAACCGTCACTTTTGTTTTATGGGCGGGCAATCATCACCTGGTAGCAAAGCGTGGTATAGTTTGCAGCGATCTGGAGGCATTGGTACGGCCGATGATTGAATCACTGAATCAATTTTTTGAGGTAAATCGCTCACTGGTGTTTTTTGTCTATGGTCAGGTGTTTTTTGTTATGGGGCTGGCCATCGCTTTGCAATCACGCCACCAC
>CAYXUZ010000013.1:38357-39753 GCA_964467705.1 uncultured Ardenticatenaceae bacterium
GGAATTGGCGCGTAGTCTGGGGTGGCTGGCCGCGTTTGGCGTGGTGCATGCTTTACATGAATGGGGCGCGGTTTTTATACCCATACAGGCAGCATATGTAGACACGGCCGTTATCCAATTACTCCAGGTGTTGCATACCATTTTGCTGGCTCTTTCCTTCGGTTTCCTGTTACAGTTTGGTGCGGAATTGCTGCGAGATTGGCAGCCGCGTCTGGTGATGTTACCGTTGCTCATGACCCTGTTGTGGGCTTTCATCTTTGTCCTTCCCGGATTAGCCTGGCACGGCGATTTTGAGAATTGGCATCAGCAGGCATCCACTTGGGCGCGCTATCTACTGGGATTTACCGGGGGTGTCATGGCTGCTGCGGGTCTGTATTACCAGGCGCAGCGCCACATCAAACCACTCAACGTGCCCTCCATTTACCGTATGCTACAAATTGCCGGGATCTGTTTGCTGGCCTATGCCGTTTTGGGAGGCCTGATTGTGCCTGGTGGTTTGTTTTTCCCGGCAAACTGGCTGAACGAAACGGCCGTGCAAAGCGCGTTGGGCGTTTCTACTCCCGTGTTCCGTTCGATGGCCGGGTTGGTATTCGCCATCGCCATTATTCGCGCTTTGAATGTGTTTGATGTAGAAGTGGACCGGTTGATTGAGGAAATGCAAATTGAGCAAAGTCTGACGATGGAGCGAGAACGAATCGGGCGTGAACTGCATGATGGTGCGTTACAAGAGGTTTACTCCGCCGGGCTAATTGTGGCAGCCGCCCGACGCAAGTTGCCGCAAGAACCAGCGCTGGCCGAACAAAGATTGGAGCGGGCCATCCAGGCCATTGATGGGGCTATTGCCAGTTTGCGGGTTTACATGGGTGAATTGCGGGATATACCGGTCGCATCATCTTTGCTGGAACTGTTGCAGCAGCAAACGGCCGATGCCCGCCTTACCGCCCTGCTCGATGTGGAGTTGGATTGGGATTTGCCGACGACGGCCGTTTTCAGCCCAATCCAGACGCACCACATCATCGCCATCGTCAATGAAGCCTTATCTAACGCGGCCCGCCATGCCCAGGCGCGCCGCGTCTTGATCAAAGGGCGTATTGTCTCGGAGCGGCTACACTTTACCATCACTGATGATGGCCGAGGCCTGGACGGACAACCACCTACCGATGGGTATGGCCTGCGCAATATGCGTGACCGGGCGCGTTTATTAGGTGGTGAACTGACCATCACATCCTTACCGACCAGGGGTACGGCCGTTACCCTCATCATCCCGCTGGAGGAACATCAACATGATCTTGCGCATACTCCTGGTTGATGACCATGAAGTGGTTCGGCTGGGGCTGAAAACCCTGCTAGAAGACATTCCCTGGATTGAGGTAGTTGCGGAAGCCGTCGATGCGGC
>CAYXUZ010000013.1:39763-42401 GCA_964467705.1 uncultured Ardenticatenaceae bacterium
GGAGCGATGACGGCCGTTGCCCAACATCAGCCAGACGCCGTTGTCATGGATATTCGCCTGCCCGGTGAAAGTGGTATTGACGCCTGCGCCACCATTACCAGGCAATGGCCGCAAACCAAAGTCGTGATGCTCACCTCTCATGGCGACGATGAACTGTTATTCCGCGCCATTCAGGCGGGCGCTTCCGGTTATGTGCTCAAACAGGTGGGCAATGAGGCTCTCATTAACGCCCTTGACGCTGTGCGCCGGGGCGAAGCCTTGCTTGACCCGGTGATGACGCAGCGAGTTTTGACGTATGTGCGTGCCCATGAGCGTGAACGTGAAGCAGCCGCTTTCAAAAACCTGTCTCAACGAGAAATGGAAGTGTTGGCTTTGTTAGCCGAGGGGAAGTCCAATGCCGAAATCGCGGCGGCGCTTTATCTGTCAGAAAAAACGGTGCGTAACCACGTTAGTACCATCCTGGCTAAATTAGGTTTTACCAACCGGATCGAAGCCGCCACCTATGCCGTGCGCCACCATATTGACCAATATCTGCGCCATGACTAGATAGCCACATCTGATCTAGCGATAGGTGGGTGGTACTTTGGATGATTACTTGCCCACGTTCAGAGTGGCCACCTGGTCCTCGGCAATTGTTTGCGGTTGGTTTTTCCCGGTAAAGAAATTGTCGCCGTTGCAGACCTGGGGGTAACATGTTTGTGCAAAAAGAGCCTCAGCGTTATGATCCGACCTCACTGACAACTGGTATGGGCGTAAACAGACAATTTGTCACCTTGTCACCCCCTCACCTTGTCACCCTGTCAACTCTATGCCTCCACTCGACGAATTTCGTATCCCCCTCTCCTTTGACTACCTGGCCACTTTCCTCTGGGCGCTCAGTGGCGCCATTGTGGGCATGCACAAACGGTATGACTTTTTCGGCGTATTGGTCATTGCCCTCGTAGCCTCCACCGGCGGCAGCCTGCTCCGTGATGGACTCTTTTTACAAGCCCCCCCACCCGTCCTCACCAACCCAATCTACATCCCGCTCATCCTGCTGGCGACCATCATCGTCAGCTTCTTTCGCCAGCGCATCACCCGCCTGGTATTCGTAGACCGGCTCATTAGCGTCATTGATGCCATTGGGATGCCAGCCTTTGCCGTGATCGGGATGCAGCTTTCTATAGATGCTGGCGTTCCGCCACCTGGCGTGGTGTTAGTAGGGGTTGTCAATGGCATTGGCGGCGGCATGTTGCGTGATCTGTTGGTGGGCGACACCCCTATAATTCTGAAACCCGGCCAATATCTGATGTCTGCTTTGATCCTGGTCTGCATCCTGTTTTTGATCCTGGATCAGGTTTTAGGCGTACCGACATTCATTGCCGCGTGGATCACAGTCTTCCTCTATTTTGTTATCCGTATGTTGAGCATTCGTTATAACTGGCAGACTTATCCCGTCCTCCGCGACCCACCATCTTAGTGGTTTAGATTGGTTCAATCTGGGAGATTGACCAATCTGCTCTTGCTGCTAAACTCATATTCAGCGTAAGTCCTTGTAATAAGATTCACCAATTCAAGCAAATTTCGGTATCTCACTAACTAAACACCGACCACCATGAATGAAAAGAAGATGCGGTCAAACACAGATGACACGGATTTGATCTGCGCAGTCTGCATACTCTTTGATTATCCTTGAAGGAGAAAAGTGCATGACCCAGTTAAGCGAAGCGGCCCGTCGTTATTCACGCGCCAACGGCGAGAAATTCAAGCAGGAATTGTTCGAGATGCTGCGTATTCCCAGCCTGAGCGGTGATCCGGCTCATGCTGGCGACATCAGGCGCATGGCGGAATGGCTGGAAAAGCATATGCACGAATTGGGCCTGGAAAATGTGCAGATTATGGAAACGGCCGGGCACCCCGTTGCTTATGGTGAATGGTTGGGCGCTGGCCCGGACAAACCCACCGTCCTGGTATACGGCCATTACGACGTGGTACCGGCCGAGATGGCCGATGGCTGGCACACGCCCCCCTTTGAACCTGTGGTGAAAGACGGCAAAATTTATGCACGCGGGGCCACGGATGATAAAGGGCAGTTGTTCATCCACGTCAAGGCGTTGGAGTCTTACTTGAAGACACACGGCCGTGCCCCCGTCAACGTCAAATTCCTCATTGAAGGTGAAGAGGAAGTCTCCTCACCCAACCTGGTGCCCTTCATCAAAGAGCATCTCGACTTGCTCATGGCCGATGTATGCGTCATTAGCGACACCTCCATGCGTAGCATTGAAGAACCGGCCATTCTGCACAGCTTACGCGGCATGACCTATCTGGAAGTGGAGGTTTTTGGCCCGACGGATGATTTGCACAGTGGGCTGTGGGGCGGCGCGGTACACAATCCGGCGCTGGCGCTGGTGGAAATCCTGGGCAAACTGTACAACCCGGACAACACCATTGCCGTGCCCGGTTTTTATGATGATGTGGTACCGCTGACCCCGGCCGAACGGGAAATGATCGCCAAAACCGACCTGTCTGACGCACAATACAAACAATCTACCGGCGTGCCCGCCATTTGGGGCGACGCCAATTACACCATCCGCGAACGCATTTCCGCCCGGCCCACGCTGGACATCAACGGCTTGTGGAGCGGCTGGAGCGGCCCCGG
>CAYXUZ010000013.1:42411-52045 GCA_964467705.1 uncultured Ardenticatenaceae bacterium
TTTCGCGGGCTTCCCGCGACCGCGCCCGGCTGCTGGAGCGGCCCCGGCCCCAAAACCATTGTGCCCGCCAAAGCGGGGGCCAAACTCAGTTCCCGGCTGGTGGGCAACCAGGACCCGCACAAAATTTATGAGCAGATCAAAAGCTACATCGAATCCATCACCCCACCGACCGTGCGGGTGGAGGTGCGGCTGATTACGACCGGCAAGGCCGCCCTTTTTCCCTTTGACAGCCCAGAAATGCAGGCGGCGGCCCGCGCCTATGAGAAAGCATGGGGGGCCGCGCCGCTCTTTACACGCGGCGGCGGCAGCATCCCCGTCGTGGCCGAAATCGCCGATATGATGAACATTCCGGTGGTGCTGATGGGGTATGGGCTGGATGATGATGGCCTACATTCGCCCAATGAACGGTTTAGCATTGAAATGTTCCAACGGGGAATCGAAACGGCGATTGTCTATCTAGAGGAATTAGCCCAGCTACAGAGAGAGGCAACCCAGCCATGAGTAACGCATTCTTACACGAATTGGAAGATCGCTTCCTGCGCTACGTGAAGATTGACACCACGGCCGACCCGACCTCAACCACATCGCCCAGTACGGCCGTCCAGTTCGATTTGCTCAATCTCCTGGTAGATGAACTAAAACAGATCGGCGTGCAAGAGGTAAGTCTGACCGACTATGGCGCACTTTTGGCGACCATCCCGGCAACAACATCGGCAGATGTGCCCATCATCGCCCTGCTGGCCCATGTGGACACCGCCCCCCAATTCTCTGGCACAAACGTCAAGCCCATCGTCCACCGCAATTACAACGGCGCGGACATCGTCTTGCCAGACGATCCCAGCCAGGTGTTGTCACCCAAAGAGCTGCCCTACCTCGCCGAAAAAATAGGCGACGACATCGTGACGGCCTCCGGCACAACACTGCTGGGCGCAGACGACAAAGCGGGCATCGCCATTATCATGGCGGTGGCCCGCCACCTGTTGCAAAACCCCGATCTGCCGCACGGCCCAATCCGCATCGGCTTCACACCCGACGAGGAGATCGGCCGTGGCGTCCACGCCGACCTGCCGGGCGACCTCAAGGCCGAGTTTGCCTACACGCTTGATGGCGCACACCGGGGGGAGATTGTCTACGAGACCTTTTCGGCCGACGCCGCCAAAGTCACCGTCAAGGGGGTACCCATCCACCCCGGCTGGGCCAAAGACAAGCTGGTCAACGCGGCGCATCTCGCTGCCAAGATCGTGGATACCTTGCCCCAGGCCACGCTGACACCGGAGACGACCTCCGGGCGGCAGGGCTTTTGGCATGTGGTGGGCATGAGCGGGTCTGCGGCCGAGATGAGCATAGACATTATCCTGCGGGACTTCGAGCGCGACCTGCTGGCGGCGCAGGGCGAGCTTCTGCAAAAGGTGTGTACGGCCGTGCAGGCCGGTGAGCCACGCGCCGAGATCACCTGCACCATCACGCCCCAGTACCGCAACATGCGTTATTGGTTGGAAGATGATATGCGCCCGGTTGAACTGGCGCGTGAAGCTTGCCGCCAGGTGGGCATCGAGCCGTTCTCCGTACCCGTGCGCGGCGGCACCGATGGCTCGCGGCTGACCGAACTGGGTGTGCCCACACCCAATGTGTTCACCGGGATGCAGGAGATCCACGGGCCGTTGGAATGGGTTAGCCTGCAAGACATGGCGGCTGCGACTGAGGTGTGCATCGCGCTGGTGCAGCTTTGGGCTGCGGCCGGGCGGGGCGCGCCAAAACCATACCATGCTCCCGAATCACCGGCTGAGACAGGCACGGCCGTTGACTGGACAGATGTCATCTAAAACTGCTTATCTGTGCAATCTGTGTAATCTGTGGATTATTTTCATTAGGAGGCAAACATGGCAAAAAAGAAGGAGAAGGAACCAGCACCCCCGGCCCAGTCCGGGTTTTTGGCAACCGTCGAGAAGATTGGCAATAAAGTCCCCCACCCGGTAATGATGTTTTTGTATCTCATCATTGGCGTCATCGTCCTCTCGGCTATCCTGGCCTGGATGGGCGTCAGCGTCACCGAGGAGATAGCGGTGCCTGTTCCAGCGCCGGCCGTACCAGATTTTTACGAGGACACGTCCAACCCCGGCTACGTCATACCGGTAGACCCCTATCAGGCAGAGTTTGAAATCGAAACACGGACGATCCCCATTCGCAGCCTGTTATCGGTGGAGGGCATCCGCTTCATCTTCACCTCCTTCGTGCCCAACTTCGCCGGTTTTGCCGTCGTTGGCATCACCTTCATCGCCCTGCTCGGCGCCGGCGTAGCCGAAGAAGCCGGGATGATGAACGCCCTCATCCGCAAGCTGGTGGCCGTGGCCCCGGCCGGTAGTCTCAGTTTTATCATCATCTTTGTCGGCGTGTTGTCCTCCGTCGCCTCCGATGCGGGCTATCTGATTCTCATTCCGCTGGCGGCCGCTGCCTTCTACAGCGTGAAGCGACATCCGCTGGTTGGGCTGGCGGCCGCTTTTGCCGGTGTGGCCTCCATCTTTACGGTCAATCTCATCCCCACCCCCATAGACGCCATGCTGACCGAGATCACCAACGAATCCATCGCCCTGGCTGGCGGAGAATCCATCACCATCGCCGCCAATATCTTCTTTAATATCGGCTCATCCTTCATCCTGGCTCTCGTGGCGGCCATTGTCACCGAGCGCATCATCGCCCCCCGCCTCGGTGAATACACCGGCACAGTAGCAGGGGCAACGGAAGGCGAGAGTGTGAAGCAAGAGATCACGCCAGAGGCCGAAGCGCGTGGTTTACGTTTTGCCCTGTTTGGTTTTCTGGGTGTACTGGCGGTCATCCTGGTACTCACGCTGCCACCCGGCGCACCGCTGCGCCGCCCGCCCGAACAAATTGGCGGCAACTCCCCGTTGATGGACAGCCTGTTGTTTGTCATCATGTTGTTCTTTTTGATTTCAGGTATCGCCTTTGGCAAGGGCGCGGGCACTATCAAAAGCAGCGCCGAGGTCATCAAGGGCGTCGTGAAAACCTTCGCCGGGCTGGCCGGCATGGTCTTTATGCTGTTGATGATCAGCCAGTTCATCGCCTTTTTCAACTACAGCAATCTGCCGACGGTTATTGCCGTGAATCTGGCCGAACTGCTAGAACGGGCCAACATCGGCGCACTGCCGCTGCTCATTTTAATGACCCTGGTCATTGTCTTGCTGGATTTCATCATGCCCGGTTCTGTGCCTAAATGGGCTATTTTTGCCCCGATCTTTGTTCCCCTCTTTATCCGGTTAGATGTAGCGCCGCAGTCGGTGCTGGCCGCCTACCGCATTGGCGATGCGCCGGTGAATTCGATCACGCCGTTGATGGTCTACCTGCCCTTCATCGTTACCGTTGCCCAGCGTTACCAGAAAGATGCGGGTATTGGCACCATCGTGGCGCTGATGCTGCCTTATGTGATTGTGATCCTGGTGGCCTGGCTGCTGCTTTTCATCCTCTGGTTTGTATTGGGCATCCCGCTAGGGCCTGGTTATCCAGTGGGTGTGTAAAAACATTGTGGGAGATTAAGAGACTGAGAGATTAGGAGACTTAGAGACTGGGAGATTGAATCTCTCAATCTCCCAGTCTCAAAGATTTGGATATTTATGGCTGATAAAAGTGATACTTCTGGCACCAATGTGCCTCTCGCAGCCTCCTGGCTGCCGTTGGTGGTCATTTTGCTGGCCCAAATTCAAATGGCGTTTAACGTCAACGCCATCCCCGTTTCTATTGGCCCCATTGTTGAAGAACTGGAAATATCGCCTACCAGTGTAGGTACGGCACTCGTTTTCTATTCGCTTTTTGTGGCGGCCTTTGTGTTGTTAGGCGCGAAGCTGGGCAAGGTGTTTGGCGACCGTCTGGTTTTTCAGGTGACGGCGTTGGCGCATGGGGCGGCGATGGCGGTGATGGCGCTGAGCAACACCGCTACGGGTATGAATCTGGCGCAGGCGCTGGCCGGGTTGGCCGCCGCCGCATTGGTGCCCACGCTGGTGGTATTGATTGCCGCCAATTACCGGGGCAAACAACAGGCGCAGGCGTTGGGCATCATGGCGGGTACACCGGCTATTTCGGGGGCGCTGGCCTTTTTTATTGCCGGTCTGTTTGGGACGCTGTTGAGCTGGCGTCTCTCGTTTGGTATATTGAGTGTCCTTTCGCTCGTCGTTTTTGTTCTGAGCTTCCGTTTGCAGCCGATTCCCCGCCAATCAGGGGTGAAGATTGATTTTGTGGGCGTGGTGCTGGCGGCGCTGGCTGTTATGCTCATCTCGTTGGGTTTTAACAACCTGAATGCCTGGGGAATTTGGGTGGCTAAACCGGCGGCCCCGTTTGATCTGTTGGGCCTGTCGCCAGCGCCATTTATGATCATTCTGGGGCTGGTGTTGGTGCAGGCCTTTTTTGCCTGGGCGCACCGACGGGTGGAGAAAAAGAAGACGCCGTTGCTGGCGTTGGAGGTGCTGGATTCGCGGGAGGAGCGGGCGAACATTGCGGCGCTGCTGGTGATTGGGGCGTTGGGGCCGGCCGTGAACTTCCTGATCCCGCTTTATATTCAAATTGTACAGAATCAGAGTTCGCTGTTCACGGCCGTGACCGTCATCCCCTATACCCTGTCCATTGCCACCGCCGCCATTCTCATCGTCCGTTTTTTTGATCGGCTGTCGCCTCGCCAGATTGCGGTGCTTGGTTTTACGGCCGTAGCCGCCGGGCTGGCGCTGTTGGCTGTGACCATTAACAATGAATGGACAACCCCCGTGGTTATTTTTAGCCTGATTGTCATCGGCTTGGGCGAAGGGGCCCTGATAACCCTGTTGTTCAATGTGATGGTGTCAGCCTCGCCCAAAGAGTTGGCCGGTGATGTCGGCGCGCTACGCGGCGTAGCCAACAATTTGTCCACCGCGCTGGGCACCGCCTTTGCCGGGGTGGTGGCGGTGAGCCTGCTCAGCGCCATTGTCTTGAGCAGCCTGGCCCAATCCAACATCCCTGATTCGCTCAAGGTACAGGTGAACCTGGACAACATCAACTTCGTTACCAATGATCAGTTGGAAACAGCATTGGGCGAAACGACTGCCACATCCGAACAAGTGGCCGAGGCGGTACGGATCAACGAGTCCGCCCGCTTGCAGGCTTTAAGGGACTCCTTCCTGATTTTAGCGGGCATCGCTCTGCTGGCGCTTGTCCCGGCGATGGGGCTGCCCAAGTACACACCCGGTGAGATACCCAGCGGTGCATCGGCCGAAAAAGAAAAGCGGGGGAGACGGAAATAGGCGCATATGGTGGGGGCGTATTGCAATATGCCCTTACCGAATAAAGGAAACAATCAAATGAGACGACGAGGTCCTATCGGTGGTAGAGCGATGCGACGCACGGTGCGCCGCGCCCGGCGGCGGCGGATTCGGATGCGACGCAGACGCATGATGTTGGTCGGGGGGATGGTAGCTATTGCTGTGGCGGGCACTTCTTCGGCTATCAAAATGAGCCAGCAAGACGCGCAGCGCATCGAACAGCATACCGGCATGAAACCCGAAGATTTGACCGAGGAACAGTTTGAACAGGCGTTGAACGACCTGGAAATTGACACGGATGAGTTGACCGATGCGGAAGTGGCGGCCATTGAAGCAGCGGATGCGGAACCGGACGCCTCGGCAGGCGCGGCCGCCCCACCACCGCCGCCATCAGCGGCTGCGCCTCCGGCTGACTACATTACGCAACTGGAACGGCTGGGCGCTTTGCGGGATCAAGGCATCCTCACCGACGAGGAGTTTGAGGCGAAAAAGAAACAGATTTTGGGGATGTAACACCTGGGAATTCAGGTGGATTGATGGCGTGATGCGTGATTTGTGATGCGTGACCAGAAAGGTTTCACGCATCACGAGTCACGCATCACGTTTTACTTTTTACGACAAAAGGAAATCGTTATGGTAGCTCATTTGCGTATCTCTATTTTTGCCGGTCTGTTGTTCGCTTTGATGGCTTGTGCCGCGCCGCCGCCAACCAGCGTGCCGCCGGACACACCGGCCGCAACACCCACATCAGCGCCTGCGGCCGTACCCGAAACAGACACGGCCGTACCCCAGGCCGTTGCATACAATCTGGGTGAAGTTACTATTATTCAAGAACGATTTCCTGAAGACAGCCGCTTCCGCCACATGCCGGTGCAGCTAAATGGCATCATTGCCGTACCGACGGACGGCGATGGGCCGTTCCCGGTGGTGCTGATCGTTCATGGCACCCACCCTGGCTGCCCGGTAAACGATATGGGCGTAGACGTCTGGCCGTGTGCGCCGGAGGTAGAGCAGCCCAACTACCGGGGTTTTGATTACCTGATCAGCCATCTGGCAGCGCAGGGCTATGTGGCCCTCTCCATCAATGCCAACGCCGAAAACACCTTTGGTTTTGGCGAGGGGGATCCTGGCGAGCGGTTGGGGCAGCTTGTTGACCTGCACCTGGATACGCTGGTGGAGGCGGCCAATGGGGGAGAAAATGGGTTTGGCGTGGAGCTGAACGGCCGTGCCGACCTCAGCAATCTCGCCTTCTTCGGCCATTCACGTGGTGGCGAGGGTGTGGTCTGGCTGGCGCACCAGGACGGGCTGACCGCGCCAGACGCGGCCGAACAACACGGCTATGGCCCGGTGAAAGGGCTGTTGCTGATTGCCCCCGCACCGACGTTTACGCTGCCCAGCGGCGCGGATGTGCCCATGGCCATCATCTTGCCCGCCTGTGATGGGGATGTCATCGGCCAGGAAGGGCAATACTTCTTTGAAGGGGCGCGGCAAAACCCGGCGCAAAGCGCCTGGGCCACCTCCGTCTGGCTGGAACAGGCCAATCACAACTTCTTCAACTCCATCCTGGGGCCTGATATGTTTGGCCTGAATGTGCGCCCTGATTGTGAAACGCGGTTAAGCAAAGAGACCCAGCGTGGTTTCCTGGCCGACTATGCCGCCGATTTCCTGACGGCCGTTTTCAGCGATGATGCCCAGGCGGTAAGCGAAGCTATGTCCCAGATGGGGCTGGATGTGCAAACGCCCGCGCCCGATGCCCTGTTTGGCTTACCGGGGCGTGTCTCCTTCCTGGCCCAGGCCACCGACCGGCAAACGCTGTTCATCCCGGCCAGTGCGGATGATTTGATGACAAATCTGGCTGGCGGCGAGATATTAGCCGAAGGTGTCACCACTTTTTTCTGTGAAGCGGGCTATTTCACGCCAACATCGAAACCGGGCAGCGAACCATGCCGCCGCGCCAATGTGACCATTCCGGGCAATCCGGCCATGGTGGTGGTTTCCTGGGAGCAGCCGGGGGCGGCGCTGCGGTTTGCCCTGCCGGAGGGGGCGGGGGATTTGAGCAATTACACCACCATCAGCCTGCGCACGGCCGTTGACCCGCTCTCACCCTTAAATGAAACCGGACAACCGCAGGCGTTTAGCGTGCAATTGACGGACAGGGCGGGAGGCACGGCCGTTGTGCCCACCCGTCCCAATGAACCGGCGTTGGGCTTCCCCCCAGGACGGACAGAGGAAGATTCTATCTTTGGTGAACTGTTTAGTGGCCGCGCCCCCATGACTACCATCCGCTGGCAATTGAGCGATTTTGTGGGCGTAGACCTGAGCCAGATCAGCGAAGTGGCGCTCCTGTTTGACCAGACAGATCGTGGCTCACTGTTTATGGGGGATGTGGTTTGGGAACGGCCGTTAACACCTTAAGAGATGGCCGCCGAAGAAAATGGGGTCAAAGTCATAGTCAAAAAATGACTTCATTTATACGGAAGAAGTAACAGTTACGGTAAAATGACAGGGTAAATTTTTATAACCAGACAGCCTTCTGGCTGTCGCCCGATTTAGCTCTTGGAGGTATACGATGAGCAGTTTACATGAAGTGGTCTATCAGATGGTGTCCAACCCTCAGCTTTTGGTTGAGATGATTAAGAATCCACAAACGTTTGGGGAAAGATATAGGCTCTCCGGTGGCGAAGTGCAGGCATTAGTGGCTGTCTCCTCTGATGCCACCCTGCAACAACTGCTCTCGCCTGCCACCCTCAAAAGTGCTACCCAAAGTTTGATAGAAAGCATTTGGGTACCTCCCACCTACCCCTAAACAACCAGGCCATTTGAAATCTGACTTATTGCGGGTTACAGGTGATAAACAAAGTATCACCTGTAATTCGTTGTTTTAGATGGTTGATCAGGCGCTTGTTGAAAAAATATGGACATTATCAGGCGCGGACCCGGCCTATGTGGCGGAGATGAGACGGGTTTGTTTGCCGCGGGACACGGCCGTAACCTCTTCATCCGCTTTGTTAACCACATTACCCCGTCTTTTCTGTGAACTGCATGGTGGCGAACAGACACAACTCACCCCCATCACCACCGCCTGGACATTACTCCGTTATGCCGCCCGCATTTTGGATGACGTGGAAGACAACATCATCTGTGCGCCACATCCTGTTGATCCCTGCTCTCTAAATCTTTCCACAGGATTGATATTTACGGCGGGTATGTCATTAAACTTCCTGGAGGAGTTTGCCGTTTCCAGCACGGCCGCTGGCGACATTCGCCAACGATTTTACGGAGAACTGCTAAAAACTTGCGGCGGGCAACATGCCGACCTGGCTGCGTCCACCCCGGCCATTGACGAGTGGTGGGAGATTGCCGGGGCCAAAAGCGGCGTATTTATGGGCCTTATTTGTTGGGCCGGTGGGCGTGTGGCCGATGCTCCGCCAGAACAGTTAAAGCTATATCGCCAGTACGGGCATACGCTTGGCCTGTTAGACCAACTTCGGGATGATTTGACCGATTTGTGGTCACGTGATACACAACAGAGCGATTTGCACCATGCCCACAATTATGGTTTGCCGGTCATTTATGCGTTAGCTGTGTTACCGACCGCCGAGCGGCAGCAGTTGTTGGTCTATTTGGAAGAAGTAAACAATTCCCCATCGGCCGAACAAGCGGCACACGATCTGATTATCAAAAGTGGGGCCGGTGTTTACCTGAATGTGCAATCTATTCGTCTGTATCAGCAAGGATTGGCATTGGTGGCCCAAATGAATCTGCCTACAGAAACCGAAAAAAAATTAACCGGCATACTGGATAAGGCGCGGTTGCCTGGAAACGTATGATCACAGACCATCGCCCCAAACTGACTATACAAATTGTCATCACTCTCATCGCGGCGATTTCGTTGCTGGCCATAATATGGTCGGGCTGGGCTATGGTGGTGCAACCAGACCTGGGTGTGTTGTGGACGGATGGGGGGGTTGTTTATTTCGCCAGGCCGGGGTCACTCATACAAGTGGGGGATCGGCTGCTCACCATTGACGATTTACCGTTGTCTGAAAGTGGGTTCCCTTATTACTACTGGCAAAAGGGTGACGTGGTACGCATTGGCCTGGAGCGGGAGGGGGATAGCCTCTCTCTGGAGATTCCCTATGACGAACCGGCGCCGCCGGTGATATTAGCTTCTCGCCTTTCCATTATGATTGTGGTTCTGGCATTGTGGGGTATTGGCAGTGTCGTGGCTTTGTATTCACCTTCGGCAGACCGGCAAAGTCTGCTGTTTTTTTTGTGGTGTCAGGCGTTGGCCGTCGCGCTGGCGCTGGGGAGCGTCACCAGCCGGGCCTGGAGCG
>CAYXUZ010000013.1:52055-62907 GCA_964467705.1 uncultured Ardenticatenaceae bacterium
ACGTGGTGGGTGATTGCCTTTGCCATTCATTTCCACCTGTTGTTTCCTATCAACCGTATTGTGCCGGGTAGTCGTTTTGTTTTTTATGCTATTTATGGGATTCCGCTTTTGGGTGCAGTGCGTTTGTTGGTGGCAGCGGATGTGCTTGTTTTGCCACAATCTGTTTCGGCTTTGTATGGGGTTGCCTTTTATCTGTGGGTTTTGGCAGGTCTGGTGGTCGTACTAACCTTGTTGGTGAAATCATATAGGGAAGCGCCATCTACGGCCGTGAAACAACAGGTCGGTCTGGTGGTAGTTTGTGGCTTTGTCGCTTTCATGCCCCTGCTCACATTATCTATTTTGCCTATTTTGCTGCTGAATATGACCGTCTTACCGCCAGAGTGGGCCTTCCTTTTCCTGATAGCCATTCCCATCGGCTATGGTTATGCCATCACTCGCTATCATTTTATTAAACTGGAACGGTATATCAGCCGCAGCGCAACGGCCGTGATTGTCATCTGCCTGCTTTGTGTATTCTATTTTGGCATTGCCGCACTCTTACAAGTCGTTTTCCAGCGCACCCTCGTCGCCAATCCACTCCTGGACGTGGCTGTTATCATGATCCTGGTGGTCGCTTTTAATCCACTGCGGCGGCGACTGCAAAACCTGGTAGATTATCTCCTCTATGGCGGCTGGTATGATTACCCTTCCGTTGTGGAGGAAGTGACCCACACTCTGGAAAACCCCACCGATATTAACCAGCTAGTAGAGATGTTAAGCGGTAGCATCCAAAAATCCATGCGCGTTCATTGGGCCTGTCTGTTGTGGCAGGGTCGCCGCCCTAACCGGTCGGTGGTTTCCATCGCCGGCAACCCGGAAGGGCCGTTTGGCGATTTGCAACTGAAAAATTTGCAGACCATAGCCGCCTATCTCCAGGCCAGCCCCTACCCGGCCACCAGCCGGGATCTGTTGCAGGCATTAGAAGGGAAAGTATTGACGCCAGAAGAAGAAAAGGTGCTTGGCTATCAATCTATCAGGTTGTGGGTAGCCATTCGGGGGTTGCAAAATTCCATGGGGATATTGATTCTAGGCCCCAAGTATGGCGGCGATGTGTTTGAAGCCAACGACATGGAAATTTTGGGCGTAGTTTCGCGCCAGGCGAGCATTGCTTTCCAAAACGTGCAGCTCATTGACGAACTAAAAGCGAAGGCGTATGAAAACGAGCAATTTCAAAAGGAAATTTTGCGTACCCGCGAGGAGGAGCGGAAGCGCATTTCGCATGAGTTACATGATCAGGTGATTCAAGCCCTGGTGGGGCTGAAATACCAGATTGCCCATATCCAGTCTACGGTGGGCATTACCTCTTTAGGCGCGGAAAATAACCAAAAGGTTATAGATTTACAGGAGGACATTGCCGAACTAATCCAGACGACGCGCGATCTGTGCCAAAATTTGCGCCCACCGGCTCTTGATTTAGGGTTGATTCCCAGTATTCGCTCCATTTTGAGCCGTTTTGAAATGAAGTCGGGCATTGAGGTGGCCTTGCTGGTGGAAGGGGAACGCACCATTGCCATTGGCGAAGAAGTGGCGCTGTGCCTGTTTCGGTGTACCAGCGAGGCGCTGTCAAATATCCGTAAACATGCGATCGCTGAGAAAGTGGCCGTGCAGTTGTGCATCCAACCACAATGGGTGAACCTGTTCATTTCGGACGATGGCTGTGGATTTGCCGTCCCGGAACGGTTGGGCAGTTTGATGGAGCAGAATCATTTTGGGCTGGTGGGGATGCGAGAACGTGTAGAGTTATTGGGTGGCGTATTTAGCATCACCTCTCAGCCCGATCGGGGAACAGAGTTAAAGGTTTCCATCCCCTTAAGTAATGGTAGTGTGTAGTATTGGCGACTGGTACTGACCATCAGCAACCGGTCATTATTTTCAGTGAGGATTACCATGACACCAATTAAACAACCCCTCTCTGGCGCTGGCCGATGATCATCATGTAGTGCGTTCGGGTATTCGCAGTGAATTGGAACGACAGCCGGATATGCAGGTGGTGGGCGAAGCGGCGGATGGGTATGAGGCGCTTTCGTTGGTAGGCCGGGTGCGCCCCCATGTGTTGTTATTGGACATTAATATGCCGGGGCTGCCGGGCACGGCCGTTGCCGAACAATTAAGCCAGATGACCGACCCTCAAAAAGGGGGTGGCGATTCATTTTGGCCGCCCTACGTCCTCATCCTCAGCGCCTATTGTGAGCCGGAATATGTGTATAACCTCTTTGCGGTGGGCGCCAAAGGTTACTTGTTGAAAGATGAGGCCCCGGAGCGCATTGTGGCCGGTATTCGCCAGGTGATGCGCGGCGAACCGGCCTTGAGCCTGCCGGTGCAGCGGGTGCTGCTGACGCGGAAATCGAAGCCGGAACATGACCTGAGCGCCCGCGAATTGGAAGTGCTGCGGCTGATCGCCAAAGGTAATACCAATGAAGAGATTGCCGAGACATTGGTGATTGCCATTGGGACGGTGAAAAACCATGTGATGAACATTTACAAAAAACTCCCCAATGTGCGTACCCGGTCAGAAGCAGTGGCCTGGGCGTGGGAAAACCGCATTGTGGAGATTGAATGAGCCAGTTTGACCAGTACGGGGAAAATGTAAGCCCAAAGTCACAATGGAATAATGAAAGTGTCACACTAAAAATGTGAACGGTGTATCAAGACACGGCCGTGATTTCCGAGAAAATCACCGGGTATGTTGATATTCCTTTACACAAGTTGGCTGCCTGGCGGGTTGTCTGACGGGTGGAGGTCTTTATTTTGAACGGGCAAAATGGAAAAGAAGGTGCGCCAACCAAAACGCGCATCATTATCGCCGACATCCATGCTGTTGTGCGCCGGGGAATTTCTGAAGAAATAGGGCGTCAGGTGGATATGGCGGTGGTGGGCGAAACGGCCGACGGTTATGAAACCCTGGCGTTAGCCAGCCTGCACCGGCCCGATGTGGTTATTCTGGATATAAAACTGCTGGGGCTGGATGCGGTAGCCGTTACCCGCCGTCTTCAGAAAATGAGCGAGGCCGGAGGGTACGGCCGTGTCGCCATTCTGGTTTTCAGCGCCTACAGCGACCGGCAATATGTGTGGAGCCTGTTAGCCGCCGGGGCCAGGGGCTACCTGCTGAAAAATGAGCCGCTTGACCAGCTTGTGACCGGCATCAGACAGGTAGCCGCCGGAAATACTGTTTTGAGCCAGTCGGTGCAGACGACGGTGGTGGAGATGATCCCCAGGCTGAACCAGGAGTTGAGCCATAATGAGGCCAGAGTGCTGCAACTGCTGGCGCATGGGCTGTCTAACCGGGAAATTGCTACTGAAATGCAAATCACCGAGGGGACAGTGAAAGCGCATTTGAACAACACCTACCGCAAAATTCCCTGGATTCGGACACGGGCAGAAGCCATCGCCTGGGCCTGGATCAATCGCCTTGTGCCAGACTAACTACTTCGCCTATACCCATAGTCACAGACCCCCCATAGAGAGAATCACAAACAGAAGATGATTGCCACATCAGGACATGCGCTTGATTGCTGCCCATAATTAAGAGGCTGAAAAAGACTATATCTCTATCACTAAGGAGAAACACCAATGTCTTTACTTTCCCCATTGGATTTACTCACCGTCTCCAGCCATGAACAGGATGTGATTCGCTGCCTGGTGAGACGGCCACGGCTCACGGCCGTCGAAATTGCCAGATTCACCAAAATCCCCATGGCCGATCTGGACAAGCTGCTGACCACCATGGTGCAGGAAGCCCGCCTCATGTTGGATGACCAGAACAAATTTCAGGTGTTGTTGGGCAAAGAAAACAAACCCAAAACTGAGCGACCTAGCTTGCTCGATTCCCTGTTCAGCCCATAAGCAATTGCTTATGAGACCGTTAAATAACAATGTCTACACTTTCTCCCATTGATTTACTTTCCGTTTCGGCCGATGAGCAAACGATATTACGCTGCCTGACGAAATATCCCCGGCTCACCATCTTTGAACTGGCCGAAAAGACGGATCTGCCGCTGATGCAGGTGGAGGAAGTGTTGGGCGCACTGTTGGCCCAGGCGAAGGTGGTGGAGCAGTTGCAGCAGGGTAAACGGCTGTTTTCCACTCGTTTCCAGTTCAAGCGACGGGCCGTGCGCAACATGCCGGGGGAGATCTTGTCGCTTTTTGAGCAGCCGTCTGAGCAATTTTTGGCGGAGACGCCGCTCACGGCCGTCCTGCCCACTCCCGCCATTACCCAACTGCTCGATCTGAGCCACAAACGCGCCCTTTTACCCGACGAAGTGCTGGCCTGGCAGGGGCAAAAAGTGGAGTTTGTGGGGCTGGTGCAGCGGGGGCTGCTGGCCTACACCCGCCTGAAAGGGCGACATACCGGCCAGAAAGGTGGTTACGTCCACCGCACCGAATGGATTGGCCTGACGGAAGCGTTGAGCGACACGGCCGTGACTGCCACTTACACGGCCGTGACCGAAGCCGCGCTCCTGCTCTGGCCGGCACACGAATTTCGGGAATTTGCGCAGCGCCATTGTGGTTTGGCGCTGATGATGGCCCGCCAACTCAGCCAGCAGTTGCGCGAATGTGAAAAGGCGCAAACGCAGGGGCAGAGCAAACTATGGGTCATTGAAGGCGCACAGGCCGGGGCCGGGGCGACCACCTTTGCCCAAAACCTGGCCCTGCTCACCCACCAACAAACAGGCCAGACAAAAACCCGTACCCTGTTTTGGCCGATGACGGATGAGGCAACGGCCGTACTACCTTTCCTGCCCGCCCCAGAGTCAGCCACCGAAAAAGTGGCCGGTCTGGCCCGCATCACCCCCTATCCCGGTGGGTTGGACGTGCTGACCCGCATCGAACGCAACAGCTATTCGCCCCAGGTGCAATTAGACATTCTGCTGGCGGATTTGTTTGCCCGATATGAATACATCATTGCCGACACCGGCAGCGACACGGCCAATGAACTGCGACTGCGTTTGCGTGGGCAGGCGCAGACGTTGATCACGCTGACACGCGATCCAGAAGGGGCAGAAGTGGGGATTAGCCGCTGGCAGGCACTACAACCTTATTCATTTCCCGGCCAAAAGCGGGTGCTGGCTCTGAATGGCTCGGCCGCGCCCATCACCGACCTGGACGCCAGATTCCAACTGGTGATTCCCTGGGATGAAGTGGGGGTGGGCACGGCCGTGAAGCAAAACGAGGGCGTGGTGACCGCGACGCCGGACAGCCTGCTGGCTCAGGCATTACAAGAGGTCTACCGGCGGCTGTCCCTCAACCATACGCTGGCGCTGTTTGTGCCTTCCACAATGGACGTGAGCCAGCACACCGATAACGCCGCCCAGGTGCAGTCCACACTCTCTTTTTTGGGCAATCTCTTTGGCGGCGCCACCAGCAGCAACGCCGAGGGCGCCTGGCGCAGTGAAGAAAGCGGCCTGGTGACGGAGCAAGTGACCATTGTGCGTACCTTTGTTTCCAAAAAAGCATTGGATACACACCTGGATGAGGTTCTGGGTTTTGCGGCGGAATTGAAGCGGGATATGAAACAGGAGGCGGTGGCGATTAGTGTAGACCACCAACTGATTTTGGTTTGATGAGGAGAAGGTGGCAGGTGGCAGGTGGCAGGTTACGCTGGCGACCATCACCTGCAACTAGCAACTTGCAACCTGCCCCAGACTGAAAGTGAGGGATTACCATGAACAAGCTGCTCAACTGGTTACGGGGATCCATTTATCGGGCGATATTATTGGCGTTTATCCTGGTCTCGGTGATACCCATTGTCCTCATCTCTTTCCTGTTCACCCGCCAGAGCATGGAGGCCCTGACGCACCAGATGGAGGAAAACCTGCAACTGCTGGCGCAGTCTAAAGCAGCGGAAATCAACCTGCGGCTGGATGATGTGATGCACAGCACGATTGTGGCCTCGCACCTGGCGGCCGAAGCGCTGCAAACGCCCCCGGACGAGGCTGCGCTCAGTCAAAGCCTGGCCCGCTACCAGCCCGATGCCCGGCAGATAATTGGGCTGGACAACTATTACCTGGAGCAGGGGGGGGAAGCGGTGTTGGGTGTAGACCTATCCAATGTGTATTGGCCGCATGAGTTGGAGGTGGACACGGCCGTTGCCCGCCAGATTGTGCAAACCGAAAACCTGGATACCGCTTTTGCGGCGGTCAAGTCCATCAGCCCGGATACACAATGGATTTACATGACCACCCCAGATGGCATGATGCGCCTCTTCCCCTGGGCTTCCAATGATCATTACCCGGATAACTGGGACCCGCGTGAAATCATTTTTTACACGGTGGCCGACCCGGAAAACAATCCGCAATTGCAGCCACAGTGGACGCCGCCTTATGTGGACTATGCCGGGGCGGGCTGGATGGTCACGGCGTCGGTGCCCATGCTGGCCGAAAATGGCGAGTTTTTGGGAATCATGTCCCACGACATTACCATTGATTCTCTGAAACAAATTGCCCTGGAAATTTCGGTACTGGATGGGGTTGGCTCTGGCTTCTTGATTGACAGTGAAGGCAAGGTGATTGCCCATCCTGCTTACCAGGATGAGTCGGCCAGCAAGGGGACGCAGGAAGATGTGAACCTGCTTCAGGTGGGGACGGGCGATTACACCACGCTCATTCAGCAGATGATAGACGGGCAGCAAGGGTTGGGCTATTACACCGACGAAGCGGGTGAATCGCTGCTGGTGTATGCGCCGGTGCCCAATACGGGTTGGAGTTTGGGCGTCTCTATCCCGCGCGAAAATGTGATTGCCCCGGCGATGGAGATGCGGAACCGGGCGATTGTGGTCACGGCCGTGATGGTGGCGACGGCCGTGTTGTTGGCCATCTTCCTCACCCGTCTCATTCACCAACCCCTGCTCCAACTCCTGCAAGGCGTCCAGCAAGTGGCCGCTGCCCGCAAAGCAGACGAAATCCAGGTGAACTCCTTCGCCGAATTCAACCACCTGGCCCACGCCTTTAACGAAATGGCTTCCCACGTCTGGGAGCGGGAATCGCAGCTAAAAGCCAAAGTCGCCGAAATGCGCATTGAAATTGACACCCAACGCAAACAGCAGCGCGTGGATTCCATCGTGGAAACCGACTTTTTCAAGCGGCTGGAAGCCAACGCCAACCGGCTGCGGGCCGACGTGCGCAATGCCACACAAAGCCACCCCTCAAATGTGAAAAGCGCCCCGGCTACGGATTAACCGGGGCGAAAGACCTGACAGGTTTCGGAAACCTGTCAGGTCTCAATAGAAATAAATGGAGGCAACTAATGACCAAAATAATTTCAACCCATTCCTTTCGCGGTGGCACGGGCAAATCCAATGTCACCGCCAACATTGCGGCCGTTCTGGCCCAAAAAGGGTACCGTGTGGGCGTCTTCGACACCGACATTCAATCACCCGGCATCCACATTATCTTTGGCCTGACAGAAAACGACATCCGTTATACGCTCAATGATTACCTCTGGGGGAACTGCGCCATTGAGGAGGCGGCCTGTCAGGTGTATACGGCCGATAGCGGCGGCGCGGTCTTTCTGGTGCCATCCAGCATAGACCCCAACGACATCGCCCGCATCCTGCGCGAGAAGTATGACGCCAGCGACATGCACGGCGCATTTCGTGACCTGATCGCCGCCCTCTCATTGGATTATTTGCTGATTGACACCCATCCCGGCCTGAATGAGGAAACCTTGCTCTCCATCGCCATTTCGGACAGTCTGGTGATTATCCTGCGGCCTGATCAGCAAGATTTCCAGGGCACCAGCGTCACAGTGGATGTGGCCCGCCGCCTGCGCGTGCCGGAAATCAGTCTGGTGGTGAATAAAGTCCCGCCGGAATATGACTTCGCCGATTTGCAGCAAAAGGTGGAAGGTGCATACCAGTGTGAGGTCGCTGCCCTGCTGCCGCTCTCCATTGAAGTGGCGGAAAATGCCAGTTCGGCGCTCTTCTGCCTGCGGGCGCCGGAGCATTTGTTCAGCCAGGGGGTGCGCCAGGTAGCGGGTAAATTGGAAGAAGAAGTTATTGCTATATAGAAACTGGAAAGTGAATATGAAACAACAAATGGTATTGCTTGACCCTGGCCTGCCCGCGTGTAGGGTTCAGGGAGATATTGATACGTTGTCTACTGAAACTCGTCAGGCGCGTTCAGCGCTGCCCGTTGCCTTGGTGACCATGCCATTTGTTTCAACACGGTATCCCTCCATCCAATTGGGAACTCTGAGCGCCATTGCTAAATCGCATGGATTCCCTGTAGATAGTTTTCATCTTAATCTTGATCTGGCGCATCAGATGGGGCAGAAGTTGTACCAGGCGCTGTCGGTGCATCGCGGCCGTTTATGGGGTGACTGGTTGTTTTCGCTCGCTGCTTTTGGCGAAGATGCCCCTGACCCTGACAGTAAGTTGTTGTATCAGGTTGGTTATGATGAATTGATTTTCCTGGTATCGCTCCTGAAAGACCCACGGAAAGCTATGCCTTCCTTGCGCCAGGAAACGATCCCCCGTTATCTCGATTCTTTGATGGAGCGAATTGATTGGGGTATTTATAAGGTGGTGGGGTTTAGCTCCACGTTTCAACAAAACACAGCCTCTTTTGCGCTGGCGCGGCGGATTAAGGAAAAATATCCAGAGGTGATCACACTATTTGGCGGGTCAAACTTTGATGATGAAATGGGTCTGGAGTTTGTCCGTACTATGGATGCAATAGATTATGCCATCATTGGGGAGGGGGACATTGCCTTCCCGTCGTTTTTAATTGCGATGCAGGAAGGACGTGATCCGCTGACGATTCCGGGGGTAGTGGGCAAGCGCAACGGCCGTGTCCATCGGGCGTCTGGTATGCGTTCTTTGTTGCGCCAGATGGATGAACTGCCGGCGCCTGATTATCACGATTTTTATGAACGGCGCGCCCACTTAACATTACCGAATGGAGAAGAATGGGAAGAAACAACACTTCCCTTTGAAAGCTCTCGCGGTTGTTGGTGGGGCGAAAAACATCATTGCACTTTTTGTGGTCTGAATGCGTTGGGTATGAATTTCCGTTCCAAATCTGTTGACCGGGTTTTGCATGAACTGGCAGAGATGTCCCAAACCTATGGCAAATTTGATTTTTCGGCCGTAGACAACATCATTGAACCGCGTTACCTGAAGGGCTTGTTCTCAAAGCTAAATGAAGAGGGCGGCCGTGACTACACTTTCTTTTATGAAGTCAAAGCCAATATGAGCCGGGAACAAATCAAGACACTCAGCATTGGTGGGGTGAAAGCGATCCAGCCAGGCTTAGAGTCGCTTAGCTCACACGTGTTAGAGTTGATGCACAAAGGTGTCAAGGCCATTCAAAACGTCAATTTGCTACGGTGGGCCGTGTATTATGAGGTTCGGGTTCATTGGAACATCCTCTGGGGTTTCCCTGGCGAAACTCAGGCAGACTATGATCAACAAACGGAGCTGATGCCCAGGCTGACACACCTTTACCCGCCAGATACCAGCGGCCGTATCTGGATGGAGCGGTTCAGCCCCATCTTTTTTGATCGGGATTCATTTCCGGCAACGGAGGTCAGGCCAGAATTGAGTTATCGGTATGTGTATCCCGGTCATGTGGCGCTGGACAAAATTGCCTACTTCTTTGATTATCAACTGAATGATACATTGCCAAACACGGCCTATCGAGGATTGAAGAAGGCAATTTTGGAATGGCAGCAATTATGGGGTAGAAACCCTGGCCGACGGCCGTTCCTGACGTTCTGGCATTCACCCAAGCTGTTACGGATTCAAGACGGCCGTGACCCCGACCATATCCGTGAATGTTCATTTGCTGCTCCCGAAGCAGACGTGTATCTGGCCTGTAGTGATAAACCTCAAACAGCACAATCACTCAGCAGGCATTTGAGCCATTTAGCTCTCTCTACCAATGAAATCCAGGAAATCTTGCAGCGTTTTGCCAACAATGGCTTAATGATGCAAGACGAGAACCTCTATCTCAGTCTGGCATTACCGGCCAGCAAATGGCGCTAACGCCTCACCTATTCCTCCACGCTAAAACAAGCCGCTTACCCAAAACTCGCCTTCAGATAAACCACCTGAAGGCGGGTTTTGTATTCCCCATAATCTCAGAGCCACCCGCCTGCATATTTTCAATCTCATAGCCATCTAGTGCCAAAGTCATGGCACAGTCCATCCGAAATGTCACACTAAAAATGTCCCTGGCATATCAGGTAAGTTGAGTTATTTCAGGGCACAATTTTTTTATGTGAGATTGTAAGCGACCCAACGGTTTAACTCACAAAAATAGGAGGTTTAATCAAGCAAAAGGGTAGATTGGTCATCGGATTTTAACTTTCTACACAGCAAAAAAATTAGAGAAATTTGTTCAAAGGAGATTGAGATGTCAACAGAGAATGCAGTTCAGTTTTTAGAAGCGGCCTGGAATAGCGAAGATCTGAAAGACAAGGTGCGGGATCAAAGCAACCTGGAAGAAATCATGGGTGTAGCCTCTCAAGCCGGTTACGAATTCACAGAAGAAGAATTCTATGCGGCCCAGTTGGAAATCGTAGATCGCTACGATATCGAACTGAGCGAAGAGGCTTTGGAAGCGGCGGCTGGTGGCGTGGTCGTTCTGTCTAATACCGGCCAGAACTGCTGCGACTGCCATCATGGCAGTTCCGCAACCCAACTGTAATTAATTGCTCCAAATGCCCTGTTTGCTATGGTTTTCAGTGTAGAAGGTTAAGAAACGGGCACGTTCCGGCATACAAGCCAGAACGTGCCCATATTTTCATTCATATAGTAGTCAAGCGAGGAAGGAAATGCGGCAACCAAAGTGGAAAGAAAACTATCGGGTGGAAC
>CAYXUZ010000014.1:0-6686 GCA_964467705.1 uncultured Ardenticatenaceae bacterium
CGACATGGGGTAATCAATCTGCTGAAGGGTTGCTTGCTGTGGAACGGGCGATGCTTCATTTTGCAGAACGACCAGCCGCGCGAACAAAGCCTCTCGCAGCGATACCTGTGCTTCGGCCACATCCTCTTCCGGTGTGACCACCGCATTGATAGTTAGCCAGCTTGCCGCGCCAACCTGTGCCAGTTGGTAATGGGGTAAGATAAAGTGTGCCGGATGAAAAAAGGCCCAGGTATTATCGGGCACAAAGTCATCGGCAAAAGAGAACCCACCGAACAATCTCGGCGCAGCCAAAGGCTGCCCACCATCTTCAATGATTGCGCCCTGAAACAACTCCCTGGCCTGCTGTTCAATGGATTGAAAACGCTCGACTCCCCAGGCGCGCAGGTCGGCAGCTACCCCAAACCCGACCAACGCCACTGGCCCATGGGCTGTCTGCCAGAAAAAGCGTTCCCGTCCGCGGGCATGGTGCAAAAGGGTCACGGCCGTGACCCCCGGCGCTTCTACAGCTACACTGATCAGCCGCGATTGCCTATCAGAGATGGGCGGATCATCCTCCAATCTCTCAATATCCCAATCTCCCAATCTCTCAATCTCCATTCTCTTCAAACCCCACACTGCGCAGCAACACTGGCAGCAGCGTCGCCATAATACGCGCCGGTTCTGGCTCGCCGGTATACACCCAACGAATAATGACGCCATACATGGCGCCCATCCAGGCATAAGAGACTATCTCCGTATCCACCGGGGCAATATCACCCACAGCAATCGCTTCCCGCAAATAGGTCTCAATCAGCCGGGCAAACCGGTCGTTGATTTCATTGCGTTTGTTTTCAAAGGCTGCACCCAGCCCCACCGCCTGCACCAGCAGCAATTTGGCGGGGCGGCGGTAACGACCGAACGTATCCAGACACGTCTCCAACGCCACCCGCACACGGGCCATACCTGCTTCTTCGTGGGCGATGGCTTCCGTCACCCGTCGTTCCAGCAGGTCAGCAAACTGGTCTACCAAAGCCAAAAAGAGCCGCTCCTTGTTGGGGAAGTGGAAATAGATCGCTCCTTTGGAGGTATGCGCCTCTGCCACAATTTCGTCCAGCCGGGCATCGTGGTACCCCTTACTGGCAAAAACATCCAGCGCCGCATCCAGGATGCGCGATTTGGCAGCTTCGGGGTCGGGGGGGATGTTTGTTGGTTCTTCCATATGGTCTCTCATTGCGTAAAGATTCCTCGCTCCGCAGACTCCGCTCGGAATGACAGCAACATTGCACTCAATTACCCAATTACATGATTACCGGATGATTCCTTTGGCTGCTGGCAGGGTAAGGTGACGATAAATGTACTGCCCTGGCCGGGGCTGCTCTGGGCGGTGATACGGCCGTGATGCCTTTCCACAATGCGCCGACAGATAGCCAATCCTACCCCGGTGCCTTCATATTCGCTACGGCCGTGCAGTCTCTGAAACATGCCAAAAATACGTTCACTGTATTTTTCATCGAACCCAATCCCATTATCTTGCACCGCCAGCCGATAACAATCACGGCCCACCGAAGCGTCGGCGATGGCCTCGTAAGTAAGGGTAATAGCCGGCGGTATTTGTGGGCGGCGAAACTTCAAAGCGTTGCTGAGCAGGTTCTGGAATAACTGGCGCATCTGTGTTTCATCCGCTTCAATCACTGGCAACTCGGCCAGTTGCACCTGCGCCCCGGTCGCTTCCAGGTGTGTTTCCAGGTCAGCCAACACCTGGGTGAGGATCACGTTCAAGTCTACGGGGGCAAACGGCCGCGTGTGTGTGCCCACCCGTGATAAGGAGAGTAAATCTTGAATCAAGGTCTGCATCCGGTCGGCCGCCTCTTGCATCCGCCGCAAATAATCCAGACCGCGTTCGTCCAATACATCCGCATGTCGCTGCTTCAATCTATCCCCAAACGTTTGAATTTTGCGCAACGGCTCTTGCAGATCGTGGGAAGAAATATAGGCAAACTGCTGCAACTCATCATTGCTACGTTCCAGTTCCCGCGCATAGGCACGGATGGCCGCCTCGTTTTGTTTCAAAGTGATCTCGGCCCGCTTGCGGCTAATCAGGCTGCCCAGTGTGTTACTGTACAAATACAACACCTCAGCCTGAAAAGTTTTCGGCCGTTGCCCCGTCAGCAAATTATCGGCCGACAACCAGCCAATGCCCGCCTGCCCATCCCACAAAGCGCTGGTGGCCCGCCATCCCTGGCCGACGCGCTCCCCAGACAGATACAACTCTGCATCTTCGATGACATTAATGCGTTTCTGCTCCTTCAGAAGCGCCCACAGTGAGGATTCAGGCGAAAGGGGCCTGCGGTAAGTGCGTTCGTCTGTGATCTGGCCGTTTGCATCTGTGCCGTAGGTGCCGACCATTTCATTGGTTTCAGAATCTAACAGCAAAAGGCCCAACCGCTCAAATCCTAAACGAGCCAACCCTTGATGTACAGCCTGATAATATAAATCATCCATCATTTCAATCTGGCCCAACGAAATACTGACTTCATGGAGGGCCTGGAGCGTTTCCTGGAATTGGCGGGCATCTTCTTCGCTTTTTTGCAAAGCCAGCTTTTGTCTTTCTAGCTGCTGGTTACTTTCCAGGAGGGCAACCTCATTTTGGCGAACCAGGGCCAGGCTTTGTTGCCAGCTCCTGGTCAGGATTCGCATGAGCACGGCCGTGACCAGGAAAATGGTCGCCACCGCCACAAAATCAAACGGGGACACATCCTCAATAAATTGTCTGCTGATACTGCCATTGAACTCTGCCCATACTAATAACCCTGGCACGGCCACAGATAAAACCACAATCAGCCTAAAAAGCCGTCGTTCTGAGATCAGGCTGGCAATGATCAGAATGATAGGAAAGATTAATAGGGCGCGGTCAAAAACACCCTGCCGCGTATAAGCCAGGTAGGTCGCCGCCACTATTAACACTATCAGCGTAACAAGAGAGGCCTGGTTTATGCACCCCTGGCGCAACAACCAGGCAGCCAGAACAAAAAAGAAAGCGCCTATTAACAGCGTGGCGACCAGACTATGGCGATTAAAAATAAGACCGAGGGGAACAATGATGACGGACATGCCCAGAAGTATCAGCAGAATGCCATTCAAAATGCCGGCCAGGTGATTTTTCTCAGCCTCGGCAAATGGTGGTGGTTTGAGTAAAGAAGCCAACCTGATACGCATGATTATTCCAGTAAAGAAGTGGCCGGGAAGAAAGTGGTGATGATTTCCGTCAGTCAGAGTACCTCTTTTTCTATCGCTACGGCTCTGTGGCCCGGATTTGCCAAATGCCGCCCTGGCGATAATCTATCGCATAAAGTTCATCGTTGGCATCGGCGCTTATGGCGGACACCTGGGTATTGGTTTCGGCAACGGCCGTGCGTACCCACTCCTCTGCCGCTACATCATAGCGCAGCGCCCAAATTTTGCCGCTACAAAAATCGGAAAAGAAATAATTACCGGCTAACGCTGGAAACTGCTGTCCCCGGTACACCTGCCCACCAATCACTGCGCAGCCATCCACCCCATGTGGATATTCTAGAATGGGCATCCTTAACCCTTCACTACGGCATTCTTCCGCTTCATAACAACGGCTACCCTCCCGATAAGGCCAGCCAAAATTGACACCCGCCGGACTGTTAGCCGGGTGAAAATTGATCTCTTCCAGGCCATCCTGGGCCACATCGGTGATGTACAAATCACCGGTTAGGGCGTCAAAGCCAAAGGCCCAGGGATTACGCAATCCGATCATCCACACCTCGCCCAATGCCCCCCGCTGGCCGACAAAGGGGTTGTCTGGGGGAATGGCGTAAGGCGTATCACTGTCCACATCTACGCGCAAAATGCTGCCAAGTACCGTGCCAGGGTCTTGGGCGTTGTCGTAGGGGTCGCCCACCGCGCCGCCGTCGCCGAGGCCAACATAAAAATAACCATCCGGGCCAAAGGCAAGCTGCCCACCGTTGTGGTTGCCATAGGGTTGGTCAATCAAGAACAAAAGCTGCGCGCTGTCCGGGTCAGCACGATTGGGGTCAGTGGCGGATGCGCTGTAGCGCGTGATTTCCGTATCCCCATCTTTGTTGGTGTAGACGATGTAGAAATAGCCATTTTGGGCAAATTTTGGATGGAAAGCCAGCCCCAACAGGCCGCGTTCTGAGCCGTCGGTGGCTAAGATAGCCGAAACGTCCAGAACCGGTTCGCGCAGAAGATCGCCATTCTCGATGATGCGCACACGGCCGTCTTGCTCCGCCACAAAGAGACGAGCATCACCGGCATGGGTCAGGTAGACTGGTTTGCGTAAACCGGTTGTCAAAATGGGATGGAGGGTCACGGCCGTGACCGGATTCGCTGGTGGGCCAATGAGGGGTACGGCCGTAGGGTCTGCCTGCTTAAAAATGTCGGCCGCAGAATTGAAATTAGCCGCTCCTCCAGACCGGCAGGCCGATGCCAGCAGCAAGCAAATTGCGCCGCCAAATAAGAAAGCTAACAAGACCGCACGTTTTTTCATAGACCCGTTCTCCATACATTAACAGCTAACAAAGCCGGGAATTGTATCTCCAAACTCCTTTTACCAATAGAGTTCACATGAGGCGCAACAAAATTCTAAACCCTGGTTCAACTGACGACTAACCCTTGTTCAGGTCTTGCTTAACAGGCGGCAATTCTACAGTTAACCGTGCCAGTAGATTTGTGCCCGCAGCTTTGTTATCAATGAGCCAAATTCAAGCGACAAGGAAGAGTGCATGAACGACACCATTTCATCTTTGGCAACGCCCCAAACGGCCGTTGCCCCCCACAAAGCCACTGCCCAGGTGGAAACGGCCAAAGCCTCGCGCTACCTGAAGGCGCTGTGCAACCACTTTGCCCGCAAAGTGACAGCCAGTTATGACGATGACTACGGCCGTGTCCAATTTCCGTTTGGCGATTGTGAACTCCGGGCCACAACTAACGCGCTGCTCATCACCGTCACGGCCGTAGACGAAACAATGTTTGTCACGGCCAAAGCTGTGGTAGCCGACCATCTGGTGCGCTTTGGTGAAAAAGAAGAGTTGACCGTGAACTGGGTGGACACCACCCCCTGACCATGACCACACGCACTACATCCGTTTCCCGGTCTGGCAACGGCCGTCTCATTGGCCGCGCCGCCTGGCTTCCTTTGGGGCTGCTGGTTGCCGTCATCGTGCTGGTGATGGTGCTGGCGATCAGCATCACCCAGGGCGCGGCCGAATTGCGCCTCAGCACCATTTATGACGCCTTGTTTGCCTATGACAGCACCGTGTTCGACCATCTCATCATCCGCACCGTGCGCCTGCCGCGTGTGGTGGCCGGGCTGATGATCGGCGCCGGGCTGGCGGTGGCTGGGGCGCTCATGCAGGGATTGACGACCAACCCGCTGGCCTCGCCGGACATTTTGGGCATCAGCGCCGGGGCCGCCTTTGCCGTAGTGTTAGGCACATTTTTGTTTGGCGGCGCGCCATTATTGGTAACGGGTGTTTTAGCGATGAGCGGTGCGGCCGTGGCCGCCATCATTGTCTACGCGCTCGGTTCGGCCGGGCGCGGCGGGGCCACCCCGGCCAAACTCACACTGTCTGGGGTCATCTTTACCATGTTTACCAGTGCCTTTACCACCGCCATCCTTATCCTTGACCGCAATACATTTGACCAGATTCGGTTCTGGACGGTGGGTTCGCTGGCGGGGAGGGATTGGGAAATGGTGTTGTGGTTAGGGCCGCTGGTGTTGGCCGGTCTGGTGGGGGCGCTGTTGCTCAGCCGCCAGATTACGACCATCAGTCTGGGACAGGATATTGCCAGGGGATTGGGGCAGAACACGGCCGTGATCAAAGCCATCGCCGCTCTCATGGTGATTTTGTTGGCCGGTGGTTCGGTGGCAATTGCCGGGCCGATCGCTTTTGTGGGCCTGATTGTGCCCCACATGGCGCGGGTAGTTTGTGGTCGGGTAGTTTGTGGTGTGGATTATCGCTGGATTGTGCCGTTTACGGCCGTGATTGGCGCAATTCTGGTTACAGTGGCGGATACGGTGGGGCGGGTGGTGTTACGGCCGCAAGAAATCCCCGTTGGCGTCATGCTCGCCTTCGTCGGCGCACCGTTTTTCATTTACCTGGCCCGCTGGAAGATAAGATAAATGCTTCCAGACATCCGATTTCTTGGAGAAATCGGATGTCTGAATCACCTGAGACCATGCAAACGAACGAATTCCCTAAACCAAACTGGATTGTCCTACGGCCGCGTTTTTTGCCATTCTCTGCGCGGGTAGATCGGCGCGTCCCGGCCGTGTTCCTGGTGTTGTGTGCCGTTTTGCTGCTGGCCCTTGTCCTCAGCGTCAGCTACGGCGCGTACCAGATCGCGCCACTGGACGTGCTGCGGGCGGTAGTGGGCATAGAAACCAGCGATGCCAACCATGCCCTGGTGGTGCGCAGCTTTCGCCTGCCGCGCATCTTGCTGGCGCTGCTGATTGGCATGGCGCTGGCCGCTTCCGGGGCCACTATTCAGGGACTCACCCGCAATGACCTGGCCGACCCTGGTTTGTTGGGCATCAACAGCGGCGCAGGTGTGGCGGTCGTGGGGTATATCACCTTTGCCGCCATGCCCAATAATGCGTTGTTGCCCTGGCTGGCGTTGGCGGGGGCGCTGAGTGCGTCGGCCCTCATCTACAGCCT
>CAYXUZ010000014.1:6766-7953 GCA_964467705.1 uncultured Ardenticatenaceae bacterium
GCAAGCTTATGCCTGGCTGACGGGCAGTGTGTATGCCAGTACCTGGCCGGAAGTGCGCATGATGACGCTGTGGCTGCTGGTGCTGCTGCCGTTGGCCTTTTTGTTTGCCCGGCAGTTGAATTTGTTCAACCTGGGTGATGATATTGCCACCAGCCTGGGAACGCGGGTGGAACAACATCGCCTGACGCTGATTGCCCTGAGCGCAGGGCTGGCGGCGATTACGGTGACGGTGGCGGGCACGATTGCTTTTGTGGGTTTTGTCGCCCCGCACATTGCCCGACGGTTGGTGGGGCCGACGCATGAGGGGCTGCTGATTTGCACGGTTTTTGTGGGTGGGTTGCTGTTGGTGGTGGCTGATCTGGCAGCGCGTTGGGTGATTGCGCCGAGTGAGTTGCCGGTGGGGGTGACAACGGCCGTGATCGGCGCACCCTATTTTGCTTATTTGCTTTACAAACGCGGGCGGTGATGGGAAGACAAGTAATTTGTCATTCCGAACGAAGTCTTCGGAGTGAGGAATCCCTTCCAGCCATCATTTCGGGATTCCTCGGAAGACCTCGGAATGACAATTTCATAATTACGACAGATGAAACAGATGCAAACAAACGGCCTGTCATTGGCTTATGACAGCAACACGATTATAAACCAGTTGAGCCTCTCCATTGTTACCGGCGAGATTACGACGCTGGTGGGGCCAAATGGGTGTGGCAAATCTACCCTACTGCGTGGGCTGGCGCGGCTGCTAAAGCCGAAGACGGGCGAAGTGCTGCTGGATGGCAAGGCGATTCATGCGCTGCCCACCAAGCAGCTTGCCAAACAGTTGGGCATTTTGCCGCAAGGGCCAACGGCGCCAGAAGGTTTGACGGTGTATGAATTGGTGGCGCAGGGGCGGTATCCGCACCAGGGGTTTTTCCAGCAGTGGTCGGCGGAGGATGAGGCAGCGACGCGGGCGGCGATTGCCATTACGAATATGGGGGAACTGGCGGATCGGCCGTTGGATACATTGTCTGGTGGGCAGCGGCAGCGGGCGTGGATTGCCATGACGCTGGCGCAGGAGACACCGATTTTGCTGCTGGATGAACCGACAACGTTTCTGGACATTGGTTATCAATTGGAGGTGATGGAGTTGATTGAACGGCTGAATCGGGAGCGGCAGATGACGATTTTGCTGGTGTTGCATGATTTGAACC
>CAYXUZ010000014.1:7963-23630 GCA_964467705.1 uncultured Ardenticatenaceae bacterium
ACAGCCAGCGTATGGTGGTGCTAAATCAGGGGCAGGTTGTGGCTGACGGTGCACCGGGCATGGTGTTGACAAAGGGGTTGTTGGCAGATGTGTTCAAAGTGCAGGCGAACATTGTGACCGACCCAGACAGTGGCTCGCCGGTGTGTCTGCCGTATCGCACGGCCGTGCCCGTGCCCCACAGCAATGGTGTAAACGGACACAAATAGAACGCGGATAGACACGGAATTTATAGCATTTTCAAGATAGAAGAGGTTGGTAGATGAGTAAGGAATTATGCAAACTCAAGCGGGAGCTAAAGATAGATTTATCGGCTTACATGCTGTGCGTGAACCGGCCGACGCATGTATGCCAGAAGTGTGGTCGGGCGGCCAATAATAAAAAGCTGTTATGCAGCCCGGTAAAAATCAAAATTTCACCAAGAGGAGAGTAACTATGTCAATGATTACTGATTTACAAGAAAGAAGGCAGAGAGTGGGTGACCGCCCACACTCTACCAAAAATGGAAATAACCGTCCTGGGGTTGCACACCAAAACGCCATTTCCGGCCGTTATTTTACCCTACTTGTGGCCCTTTTTCTTCTATTTGCTTTCCTGTTGGCCGGATGTAATATGGGGGATGCGGCTACGGCCGTTACCCCCACCCCCGCCGCCGATACCCAAACCAATGAGGAGGCGGTGACGGATACAGCCGTGTCCACCTTCCCCGTCACCATCGCCCACAAATTTGGCAGCACCACCATTCCCGCCAACCCCGAACGGGTCATCACCATCGGCTACAGCGAACAAGACCCGGTGCTGGCATTGGGCGTCGTGCCCATCGCCGTGCGTGATTGGTTTGGCGACCAGCCTTATGGCGTCTGGCCATGGGGGCAAGATGCATTGGGCAGCGCCACGCCGGAACTGCTGCAAATGCCCCACGGCGAACTCAATTTTGAACTCATTGCCTCGCTGCAACCCGATTTGCTGGTCGCTACCCATTCCGGCATCACCGAGGGAGAGTACAACCTGCTCTCCCAAATTGCCCCCACCCTAGCCCAGCCCGGCGAATACCCAGACTTTGGCGTTCCCTGGCAGGTGCAAACGCAGCTCATTGGCCGGGCATTGGGCCGGGAGGCGCTGGCAAATGAACTGGTTGCGGACGTGGAAGCGCAGATCGCGGCCGCCAGCGAAGCCAACGACGGCTTTGGCGGCGCGACCATTGCCTGGGTTTCGCCGGCCGAAGAAGCCGGGCAATTCTGGGTGGTGGGGGGAAACACACCGCCCCTCCGCTTCCTGATCGGGCTGGGGCTGACCTATGATCCCGCCATTTCTGAGGTGGTGGGCGACCTGGATTCGGCGCAAATCAGCAGCGAACGGCTGGATTTGCTGGATGTGGATGTGCTGATTGTGCGGGCGGCTACGCCGGAAGAGTTGGCGGCTATTTTGAATGATCCACTCTTTTCCCAGTTGGATGTGGTCAAAGACGGCCGTGTTATCTCCTTTGTGGGTAACGACCCTGTGTACGGCGCTTTGAGTTTTAGCACGGTACTCAGCCTGCCCTTTGCGTTGGCAGAGTTGGCGGAACAGATTGCGACGGCCGTAGAACAATAAAAGAGAACAGGTGGCAGATTGCAGGTGGCAAGTAAGTATCTGCGACCTGCAATCTGCCGCCTGCAACCCCACACATGAAAACGTATTGCAATCTCGTGGCGCGGGAAAAAGGGCTGGACCCCGGCGGTCAGGCCACGTCGTTTGAAACAGTGGTGCTACTGGAAGCCCCCCTGCCCTGGCGGAGCAACTTATACACCACCGCTGGCAGTATGCCTCAGGAAGTGCTTGATCTGTACTCGCTGTATATGCAGCGTTACCGGGAAACGGGTGTCTGGCCGCCATTCTACCTCCTGCTGATTGCGCCAGATGAACTGTATTCGCAGCCAGGGTCACGGCGCGTGATCCTGTTTCAGCGGGGCGGGGCGCAGATTGCCCAATTTACGCAGACAGAATACATGGCGCCGGAAGCAGAGGCGGGCAAGCTGGTGTGGGCGTTGGCCGAAGAGCCGGGAATGTTGGGTGAATTTGCGGGGTGGCAAACGGCCGTGTCCCCCTCCCGCCGCGATATTCTCGTTTGCACACATGGTACTATAGACGCCGCCTGCGCCAAATTTGGCTTCCCGCTCTACCGCTACCTGCGCCGCCACCATGCCTCAGACCAACTGCGTGTCTGGCGCGTCAGCCACTTTGGCGGCCATGTCTTTGCCCCCACATTGATGGAGTTGCCCTCCGGTCACTTTTGGGCGTATGTGGAAGAGTCCCAGGCTGACCAGATTGCCCGGCGCACCGGGCCGGTGGCCGATTTGCGCGGCCATTATCGGGGTTGGGCCGGGCTGGCAAACGGCTTTTTGCAGGCGGCCGAGCGGGAAATGTGGCTACAGGAGGGGTGGTGCTGGTTCGATTTGCCTAAACGGGGACAGGTATTGGCAGAAGGCCCGGCGGAACAGCCCACCTGGGCTGAGGTCTGTATTGAGTTCATTAAAGGCGATGAATGTCATACATATAAGGCACGAGTGGAAATAATATGCCACGAGGAGATCATTCACACCACCGGTGATACGGGGACGTACCCTTATCCGCAATACAATGTTACCTGGCTGGCGCCATTAAGCGGCGCCTAACGCAGCCCCTAACATTGCCAGCCATAATGTGAGCAGGCAGCAGCCAACTACCGATAAACCAATGACAGGGGCAGCAACGGCCGTAAAACTCTTTTCGCCCGGCAACTGGTGTACTGTTTTCACAGCGTAATAGCTCAGGTACAGATTATAGATCATCACCCCCATGACCAATAATGGCCCCAACAAAGGAAACAAATAGAGCAAGACGCTGATCATGATCAGTGGCGCCATGAAGGAGGCCAACAAAAAGGTCTGCTTCTCAAAACTACCCTCACCACCTATCATTCTGGCCGCCAGCCACACCATGCCAGACCAGATCAGGGCAGAAGCTGGAATTCCCACCAGCAGGGCACATAAAATCAGCACCATGCTGGTTTGTGCGGTGTCTTGCATCTGGCTCATCATTTCTTCGCTTTCGGCGGTCGAAAAACCCATGCCCGCCAGGAAATCCGGCATCATGGACATGGACTGCCCCATCGGGTCTAAAAACATGAAGATTAGAATCCACACCAACACGCCAATCAGACCAGCCGCCACCAGCCAGATCACGGCCGTGCCCAAGCGCGCATAAGGCTTCTGCAACTCCTCCGCAAAAACAATCTCACGTGGGCCGGTTAGTACCCGCAGCCACACCTCAATAGAGGCTCTTAAATCCATACCTGTTCTCCGATAATTTTTACTTTCTTCTGACAAGTTGCTAACTTTTTTCTGACAAAACAGGTGAATACTACCCGTTATCAACTTTCGTCTGAGTTTATCTTGTTTAGACAAAAGGAGGTAACAAAAATGACAGAGTTAGTGCGTTGGGAACCGTTTCGGGATATGTTGAATATGCGCAGAGAAATGGATCGGCTCTTCGATAATTTCTTTGCCCCCTTTACCACTTCGGAATGGGAAACGCCCGCTGGGTGGGAAACACCAGCCGAATGGGGCGTGGCTGTGGATGTGAGCGAAAATGAAGATGCCTACATCGTCAAAGCCTCTGTGCCCGGCGTCAATCCTGAAGATATTGAAGTGACGCTGACCGACAATGTGTTGACCATCAGCGGCAGTAGCAAAGGGGAAGTGGAGACGGAAGGGGAAAAGTTCCACATGCGTGAACGGCGTTTTGGCCGCTTCTCGCGTACCCTGGCGCTGCCTACTCCGCCCAAGAGTGAGGCCATCGAGGCCGTCCAGGCTAACGGCGTTATTACCCTGACACTGCCCAAAGCGGAAGAGAGCAGACCGAAACGCATCACCATCAAGCCCACTGGCGAACGCAAAACAATTGAAGGGTAACGAAGTTTAGACATCCGATTTCGGCAACTTCAAGTTGCTTGAGAAATCGGATGTCTTTTTTACGGCCCCTGGAACCACAAAACGGTACGGCCGTTGCCATCCCGCAGTTCTAACACATTGCCATTGATCTGATAGCCCGTTGCCGTCGGCAAGGTACGCAGGAAAATTTGCTCCTGATCCATAATCCCTTCCGGCGCGGCGCACATCATATTGGCCGATGAAGGCGCGCCAATGGTCATGGCGTTGGGAATGGTGAGCAGGCTGTAGGTGGCATTGTAATTATTGCAGCCGCTGGAGCCGGAAAGCTGGCTGTCCGTGCCAAACACGGCCGTGACCGTCGTGCCCGGCAGCGCCGCCACCACCGCCCCCTGCCCATCCCAATAATCGGTCAGCCGCCAGTTGGTGCCCACCAGTGGCAGCCCCGTCTCGGAGTAAGGCAGCACGGAAACCTGTGCCTCCTGAAAGGCAAAACCATTGCCGCTGGCCTCAATGCGGAAGGTAACAATACCCGGCGTTTGCAAACAACTGCTGACCACACCACTAAATCCAGCATTATCCAGCACCACCACCCCATCCCGCTTAATCTGAATGAGCGTGGCCGCCCCGCCCACCCGCCAGGAGATATTGACACATTCGCCCTGGGTGACTTCCGACGGCCGTACCGTAAACGAATCAATGGTCGGCGCTGGCGAGGGCGATGTGGCCGTTGGTGGCGGTGGCTGCGTCGCCGGCAGGATGACATTGATCACCTGCTGTTGGCGGCTGGTGCCACCGGGGCCGGTGGCGGTCAGGCTATACGTTATCGTCCCGGAACCCGGTGGACAGTCACCCAATGAACCGCTGATAGGCGCATTGCTGTAAATGGCACTGTCGTTGCGCAAGATAGTCACCGTCGTCACACTGCCTGATACACGCCAGGCCAGGTTGATGCACTGCCCGGTAAATATCTGCCCGGACGGATTGATGCTGAATTGTTCAATGACCGGCGCACCCGGCACGGGGATCACCTGGATGACAATTTGCCTGACTTCGGTACGGCCGTCAGGCCAGGTGACGCGCAGTTCGTAAGTAGTCGTGAAGGGTGGGCACTCACTGCGGCTGCCTTGCGGGGGGACCTGGTTTTGCTGCCAGTTTTGCCCGGCGGCGTTGAAGTACACGGCCGTAGCCCCCGTCACATTCCAGCTAAACAATGTACATTGCCCGGCCGTCACCGTCGTTGAGTCGGCCGTAAACTGGATGTTGGGTGAAGGCGTCTGCGTGGGTGGCGGCGTGGGGGTAGCGGGCGCGGGCACGGTAATGCCCACCCATACCCGGTCACCAAAAGCCCGCCCGCCGCTGTTGTGCAATGCCCAAATCCCTTTGTAAACACCCGGCTGCAAGGGCGCCACCAGGCTAACCCACATATCCACCGTTTGCCCCGGCTGCACCACCTGGGGCACAAAGGTCGCCTGCCCACCCATGCGCGCCGCCGGTGTGTTCCCGTCCACATACAGCAGGTAATAGTTAGTCTGCCAGGCGCAGGTGCCGCTGTTCTGAATCCGCCACCCCTTTTGGAAAGGAGTACCCGGCTGAATAGGTGGTGGGCTTTGCATATTGTTATCGTCCAGATTCAGGTCAGCCACGAAGCGCATCCCGTCCGTGCAGGGCTGGGGCGTGGCGGAGGGCACAGGGGTGGCGGAGGGCACGGCCGTGGGCGGCGGCAAAATCTGGTCGGGCGGAATGCCCATGTAATCCAACACCAACTGGCTGATGCGCCCCTGGTTTTGCAGGGTAGCCAGAGCGGTGTTGATGTTGCTTTGCAGTGCCGTCTCCCCATTTTGCATGGCAATGGCCAGGGTTTGCCGTTTTAGCCCTTGCCCGGCCAGGGCCAGCCCATTCAAACCGACCGCCCGCTGCGCCGGTTGCAAATCGAGCCAGACCAGATCAACACGCCCGGCCATCAGGTCGGCAACGGCCGTGTCTGCCTGCTGGTACACAAACAGATTTTGCTGCGGCATCTGGGCGGTATCCACTAAAAGCGTTTGCGCCTCATTCTGGTACACTGTGCCCGCTTGCACCCCCAGCCGGAAGGGGGCCATGTCGTTCACACTGTTGATGACAATGCCCGAATCGGCCCGCGTCAGAATCCCATCTTCGCTGACGAAGTATACGGACGAAAAATCCACCACCTGATCCCGCTCCGGCGTGACGGAGATGGCCGAGATGGCGGCGTCAATTTCCTGCAATTGCAAGGCGTTGTACAGGCCATCAAAAGCCATATCGCGGAAGATGATCTTGACACCCAACTGCTGGCCGATTTCGCGCATGAGGGCTATGTCAAAACCGGTCAACACAAAGTTTTCATCATAATAAGAGAAGGGGGGGTAATCGGCCGACGTGCCCACAATCATTTGGCCGCTGGCCTGAATGCGTGCCCAGGCGTCAGGGGATGGAGTGGGTGTGGGGGGTGGGGGCGACGGCCGTAACAACAGCCACGCTAACACAAACAAAGTCAGCACAAAAAACGCAATCAACAAACCCAAAATAAGATCACTTCTTTGCTTGCGGCTCATAAACCACCTTTGGTGGTTGGTGGTTGGTGATTTTACTAGCCACCAACCACCAACTACTATTTACTTCAGCGCGGCTGCACGGTCAATGTGTTATACCGCAAGATGATACGGCCGTTGGCATCAATCAATTGCAATTCCCCATTAGTCAAGGCAAACTGGCGCACAGCGCGTAAGTTAGCAAAGTATTGGGTTTCTTGCTCCATCAAGCCGGGTGGATCAGGGCAGAGATTACCGGTACTGGCAATCTCACCCGTTATTTGCAGCGAATTACCTTGCACCTGGTACCCACCGTTATAATTATTGCAGCCACTACTTCCCGAAAACGTACCGGTATCACCAAACTGAATCCACACTTCCCGGCCAGGAATCGGCGTTACTTCCGAGACACCATCCCAGTAAGCATACAGCACCCATTTAGTGTTGGTTAAACCCGGTGGTACAGGTGGTGGGGCTACATTCACCGTCGCGTCGGCTACGGCCGATTCGTTGTTGGCGTTCCACGTCTGCACCCGATACGCAAAACTACCAGCGCTGTTCAGACAATCCTGCTGCGAGCCGCTGGCGGGGGCATTGTCCAGAATCACCTGCCCATTGCGCTGAATCTGGGTGCGCACCGAACCGCCACCTACACTCCAGGAAACAAGCACACATTGACCGACCGTGATCTGGGCTGGCGTCGCCGAAAAGCTGTTGACCACCGGCGGTGGCACCGGGGGCACAGGCGTTGGGGTAGGCGGCTGCGGCGGTGGCTGCACCACGTTGATCGTTTGCTGTGCCTGATTGTTCCCGCCAGGGCCGCTGGCCGTCAGCCGGTATGTCACCTGCCCTGTGCCCGGCGGGCAATCTTGCACCTCGCCGCTCAATGGAGCTTGCGGCCATAACACGGCATCATTGCGAGCAATGGCAATCTGATTCGCCTGCCCTGTTACCGTCCAGCGAATGACCACACACTCACCGGCATTGATCTGGCTTGGCGGATCAACCGTAAAGCGGTCAATACGTGGTGCTTGCGGCGCGGGGGTGACGTTAATCGTAATCTGGCGGACATCGGTAGAGCCATTCGGCCAGACCACGCGCAATTCATACATGGTGGTGGACTGCGGGCATTGGGTACTGGTACCCTGGAAATTTGCGCCAGCCGATTGGGCTACCGCGCCCGCTTGCGAAAAGGTAACAGTCTGCGCCCCCGTCACATTCCAGGTGAAGACCACACATTCACCCTGCTGGATACTGGTGCGGTCTACGGTGAACTGGATATTTTGCACCGGCGTTTGTGTGGGGGCGGGTGTGGCCGTAGCCGGGGCCACCACCTCAATCCCCACCCAGACGCGCTGCCCAAAGGGGGTATTCCGGTCGTTGATCATCTGCCAGAAACCCTGGTAGACGCCCGGCTGCAACGGCGAAACCAGATTGACAAAAAAGTCATGCGCCTGGCCGGGTGGCACGGTACCCTGAACCGGCACGGGCTGCCCGCCCATCTGCGCGGCCGGGGTGTTACCGGCCACATAGACCAGCCGATAGCCACTGTTCCAGGGGCAGGTGCCGCTGTTGCGCACCCGCCACCCTTTGGTAAACGGCCAGCCGGGGGACATTTGCGGCGGGGCGGTCATATTCTGGTCATTCAGATTCAGGTCTTGCACAAAGGCCATATCGTCTATGCAGGGCTGCGGCGTGGCGGTAGGCACAGGCGTCGGCGTGACCGGGGGCGGTGTGGGCAACGGGATGACGTTGCTCTCATCAATTTGCAGGTATTGTTGGATGAGGGCGCTGATGCGTCCTTCGTTGATCATGGCGGTGAGGGTGCTGTTCAAACGGGCCTGCAAAGCGGTCTCGCCGTTACCAACGGCCAGCGCCAACTGCTGCCGATTGAGGCCCTGCCCCACCAGTTTAACGCCACCTTCGGCAACGGCCGTCTGCGCCGGCGCCAGATCAAGCGCCACCAGATCAATACGCCCCTCGCGCAGGTCACGCAGGGCATGTTGGATGCTTTCGTAGACCAGCATGTTGGCGGCCGGCATCTGCCCGGTATCCACCAGGTTAATCTGAACCCAGCGGTCATAGACGGTGCCCCGCTGCACGCCAATGCGCTGGTTCGTGATCTGACTGGGGTTATCAATGCTGTTGATGGGGGAAGAAGCATTTGCCAGGATGGCATCTTCACTGATGTAGTAGGTGTTGGAAAAGTCTACAAATTGATCGCGGCTTTCGGTGACGGTGAGGGCGGCAGCGGCCACGTCAATGTTGTCCAGTTCCAGCGCGTTGCCCAGCCCGTCAAAGGCCATGTCGCGGAATTCAATGGTGACACCGAGCCGCTGCCCCATTTCACGCATGAGGGCGATGTCGAAGCCGTCTAGCTGGAAGTTGGCATCGTAATATTCAAAGGGGGGGTAATCGGCGGCGGTGCCTACAATGATACGGCCGTTGGCCTGCACCCGTTCCCAGGCATCTTCGGATTGGTCGCCGGGGACGGAAACGGTGGGGACGGGGGTTGGGGTGGCGCCGGACGGCCGTATCAATTGCCAGACCAGCGCCACACCCACGCAGACAAATAACACCACTAAAATCACAAGGACTATCGTTAAGATGGGGGTGTTTTTCTTCACAGACTTTTCCTCCTCCATTTTCGGTAATCGGTTATCTCTACTGATTGGCGGTCAGTCTGAAAACACGATTACACCCATCATTATGTTATGTCTATTGTGAGCTGATCCTACTTTTAGTTGTGAGATGTGTCAACAAACTGGCAAAAAAGAGTTAGGGGAGATTGGAACTGTAATGGATTCGTGGCAGGTTGCAAGTGGCAAGTGGCAAGTCACCTGCAACCTGCAACCTGCTACTTGCAACCCTATTTATTGTTGGAAGGAGATGGAGGCAACCAGCGCATCCAGTTGGGCCAGATCGGGCTGCCAGTCGGCCGAGTCGAGGGCGTTGAGGGTGTCTTTGGTGGCTTGCAAATAGGCGGCGTAGGTGTCCGGGTTGGTGGATTGGGCCTCGATGTCGGCAGGCACATCGGCAGGGGTGTTGGGCAGGGCTTCGGTGCTGATGGGCCAATGGAGGGAGATGTAGAAACGGCCGTCACTGGTCAACCCCTGGTAATAATAGGCCGTGCCTTCATTGACCCAGGGGCCAATACCCTGCCGGTTGGGGGCTTCGGACACGTAACGGACGCCTGTGCCGTCGGCAAAACTCAGGTCGGCAAACTGCGCCCAGCGGTTCATAAAACTCATAGGCGGGGGCAGCAGGGGCATGGGGTCGGCGGGCAGTTCGGTACGGCCGTCCGCCTCCTCTATCAACGCTTGCAATCGCTCAATCTGGTCGCTGACGGATTCGCCGCCGATGTTTTGGTAGGATTCAACGGGGAAGATGTAGAGGTAACGGCCGTTGTTGGCAATCGCTTCGTCGGCCGTCTCGCCATCAAAGGTGACGATAATGTGCGCCGGTTGGCCGCCACCGCCGGGGCCGGGCTGGGGCTGGGTGCTGCCCCGCGCTTCCCAGCCAAAGGAGTCCGCCAGCCCTTGCACATCTATTTGAATGGCGTCGGGCGGGATGGTATCTGAGCTTTCGCTTTCGGGGGCATCGGCGGCAATCTCGTCGCCGCTGTCAGCTTCGGCTGCGGCCGTAAACTGCATGGTGCCACTGTCAAAGATGAGATCGAAGTAGAGGTCGCCGTCCAGTGTGAACCAGATAGCGGCGGCTTCCAGATTTTGCAGGAAACGGCCGTCTAATGAATTCTCGCCACAAAAGGCGCGGGTCATGGGGCCGGGGATGATGGACATGCTGCCGCTATCCGCGCCGCCGGATGCACTGTAGATACCGCTGCCGGAATTGCAGTCCGCCTGAATCAGCACCGTGCCATCGGCCTCAAACTGTAGACGGTAATTTTCCGCGTTGGGGATCTCTTGCGGACCGGTGGCGGCATCGGTGAAGGCCACCCACTGCCAGGGCAAGCCCAGCAACTCTTCCGGCAGGCCGCCGGTCACGGCCGTTTCGCCACCGCTGCCGCCAACGGGCACGACCATCACTTCCACATCGGTACCGGGGTTGCCATTGGTGATGACGGGGACGGCCGTATCGTTGATGAACAGCAATTTACCCTGCCCGTCGGTGATGCGGGCGGAGAGGGTGTAGTCGTGGTTGGGCTGAATGTCGGACAGGTTGTAGACGATGGAAAAAGGGAGCGGAACTTGTGCGCCTTCGGTGGGATGCGTGTCTTCGCCGAGAACGACGGCCGGGGCATCGGCCAACGAGGTGTCTTGCAACTGGACGCTTAAGATGGCGTCATCCGGCAAGGCCATACGCACCAGGTAATTGACCGTACCGGCCAGTTCGGCCACCATGGAGGGCGTTTCGTTGACTACTTCGACCAGGGTGTAGGTGTAGGCTGACCCGTCGGCCGGGGGGTTGGCGACCGGTTCAATGCGGACGATGATTTCATACTCGCTTCTTTCGGCAAAGTCGAATCCTTCAATGGTGCCGTAGAAGAGGGTGTATTCGTCTTCCGGGTTTTCTCTGATTTGCAGGCAGGTTTGGGGGGCGACGCCGACACATTCGACGAGATGGGGGCCGACAAACCAAGTAACTTCACGGGCCGGCACGGCCGTCGGGGATTCGGTGGGCACGGCCGTTGGTGGGGCAGTGGGGATGACGGTAACAACAACCACCTGGGGGGTCGGTGTGGGGCCAGGCGTCGGTGTGGGTGTGGGGGCATTATTGCAGGCGATGAGGACGGCCGTTAAGCAGATCATCAGCACAAACAAGGTTAACCTTTTCATTTTTCACTCCTCCCAAATTCGTTGGTAGTAGGCACTTTAGTGCCTCGTCAGGTGGCGATAAATCGCCTACTACGAACCAATTGCTGTGGCCGGCCTCCAGACCGAGCCACACCGGGCACGATTTGGAGACCGGCCCGATCCTATTGAAGGCGATAAATCGCCTACTACGAACTTTTACGAACCAATTGGTTCGGGCCGCATCTGATGCAGATCGCCAAAACCAATCAGGCGGTTATTTTCCTCATCCCACAGCCGGAAGCGGACACAGCGGAAACTTTCGCGCAGTGTGATCGGTTTGATTTGAAATGCCGGGTTCTCGTCATGGCACGCTTGCAAATTATAGTTGGGAATGCGTGGGCTTAAATGATGAATATGATGATAGCCGATACTGCCAGAAAACCAGTTAAGCACTCTGGGCAGCTTATAAAAAGAGCTGCCCTGGATGGCTGCCTCGGCATAATTCCATTCATTATGGCGCTGCCAGTAAACGCCTTCATACTGATGCTGCACATAAAAGAGCCAGACGCCAATCGAAGCGGACACCAGTAATACAGACATTTGTAAAATGAGGAAGTTCCAAAAACCAATGAGTAAACTCATGATCACAAAAATAGCAATCAGCGCCAGATCGGTGTAATAAATGCTACGCACCTCACGCAGCCGTCGTGCTTTCACCGGATACCGGTTCAAGATGAGAAACAACACCATAGGGCCAATCAAAAACATGTTGAGCGGATGACGAAAAAGGCGGTAAATCAATCGTTCACGCGGTGAGGCATTCAGATACTCAGAAACCGTCATCATCCACACATCACCATGCCCGCGCCGATCCAGGTCGCCAGACGAGGCGTGGTGGATAGCATGTTCATGCCGCCAGGCAAAGTAGGCGGTGAAAACGAGGGTGCCGGTGATAAAACCAACAATCTCGTTGGCGCGGCGCGACTCAAAAAAGGAACCGTGCCCACAATCATGGAAGATGATGAAGATGCGCACAGCAAATAATCCGGCCAGGATGATGAGGGGTAAGGCCAGCCAATATGACACTTGTAAGGCCAGGATCATCAGCACCCAGACGATAAAATAGGGCACGAGCGTATTAACGATCTGCCATACGCTGCGGCGGGGGTCAGGTGTCTGGTAACGGGCCACAATTTTCTGCCAGTTGCGCAATGTTTGTTCGGACTGCATTTGGAGGGTTGGGTCTGCCATTGAAACTCCTTCTAGTATGTGGGGCGATTTTGAAAATCGCCCTACTCATTTCCAATTACTTCTTGATAAATCGCTTCTATGCGGGCGGTTGTTTTGGCAATTGTAAACTCATTGCGGGCGCGTTGCTGGCCGGCCTGCCCCATTTGCCGCCGTTTGTCCGGATCGGCCAATAGGGAGGCCAGTGCGGTCGCCAGGGCATCAGGGTTTTTAGGCGGCACCACCAGCCCGGTGATGCCATCCTGGACTAGCCAGGAGGTGCCGGTGCCCAGTTCGGTGGTGACGCACGGCCGTGCCGCTGCCATTGCTTCTTGTAACACCAATCCAAAGGATTCGGCGCGGCTGTTGGAAGGTAACACAAAGATGTCGCCGCTGGCATAAAATCCGGGCAAATCCTCATCTGCGATGCGCCCTAAAAATTGGACTTTGGGACTTACCCCAAGCTCCTTCGCCAGACTTTCCCATTCGGCGCGTTTGGGGCCATCACCGCCAATGAGCAAACGCGCTTGCAGTTGGGGCATGGCGCGAATGAGGTCATCCACGCCTTTATAGTAACGATGCTGGCCGACAAAGAGGAGGGTGGGTACGGCCGTAGGGGGGATTAACGGCCGTGCCCCGGCAAAACGAGCGACATCTACGGCGAAGGGGACGGCTGTACAGTTGGCAGCTAACGGCCGTAAGAAGGGTGAACTCTGCACATAGTTGCTGTTGCTGGTGATAATCCGCCCGGCTCCGGCCAGGACACGCTTTAAGAGGGGGCGATATAGACGCAACATCCCTTGTTGTTTGATAATGTCGCTGTGGTAGGTGATGACATACGGCCGTTTCCCCCCCACAAGCCACTGGCTCAGTTCGCCAACAGGATAGGGCGAATGGACATGGACAATGTCGGCGGGCAGGCGGCGGGTCTGGAGGGGGAACGAGGGGCTGAGCGGCGTGGAGGCTACGGTAGCCAGCCGCCGGGCGCGCACCACGTGGACGCCATTTAGCTGCTCCTGTGGTAATTGCCGGTTGGGGTTGGTGACGAGGACGGTGACAGTGTGGCCGACGGCCGTTTGTGCTTCGGCCAACTGCTTAATGTGGTTCTCAATCCCACCCAAAACCGGGAAATAATCTTTGTAAACGTGTAATATCCGCATCCTGAATCCGCTTGTATCCTGGTTACTTCCGGGTATGATCGCTGCCGGCTTGCTCAAGTTATGGCTGGCAAATAATACCGTATGAGTGCAGATAAGAACAACATCGCCCAACAAGCGGCTAAAGGGTCACTGTACAGCGTTTCGGCCTCGATGATTACCGTTTTCCTGGGTTTTGTGCGCACCACTTTGATGTTGCGCCTATTGCTACCGACTAACTTTGGCGTCTCGACGCTGGCGCTTTTTTATGTGAATCTGGCATTGACGCTCTTTACCTTTGGCTTCGACAGCGCCTATATCCACCACAAAAGGGCAGATGAGACGGCCCGACGCACCTTTTTCACACTGCGGTTTGGGCTGAGCCTGGCCGGGTTGCTGCTGCTGGCGCTGTTGACGCCGTTTATAAGTTACTTTTACCCGACGATGCCGCTGTTGACGGCCGTGATGCTGGCTTACATCGTTGTTTATATCTTTCGTTCCTTCAACGCCTCCCAGGTCACTATCCTCAACAAACAACTGGCCTTCCGCCAGATTGCCCAGGCGGACGTTACCAGCGCCATCGTGATGACCATTGTAGGGCCAGGCACGGCCTGGTTTGGCTGGGGGGTATGGGCCATTGTGGCTGAACAATTCAGCGGTATTTTTACCCGCACGCTCGTCATTCTGGTGGCTTACCGACCCTGGCGGCCCCGCCTGGGCTGGAACCGCGAGCAGGCCAACTGGTTTTGGGCTTATGGCAAAAAGGCGTGGCATAGCTCTAATATCGCTTTTTTTCTGGACAGGTTTGATGATTGGTATACCGGCACCTTTTTAGGCAGCAGTGCGTTGGGTTATTACTCGCGGGCTTATGAATATGCCGGGTATCCGCAGCGAGTGATTGCCGCGCCCATACTTTCCGTCTTCTTCCCCGCCTTTGCTCATGTGCAAGATGACCGGCAAAAATTGTCACGCGCTTTTTTTCGCCCGGCCAGCCTGATGGTGCGCGTGGGTGGCTGGTTTTGCCTGATTTTTATTCTCACGGCGCCGGAGTTTATTCCGCTGTTGCTGGGTGAAAAATGGCTGCCTATGCTGGCAACCTTCCAATTGATGATTGTGTATACGCTGCTGGAGCCGTTGAGCATGGCAGCGCGCAATTTGCTGATGGCCACGGGCTACCCGCAGCAGGTGTTACGGGCACGAATTGTGCAGGTGGCGGTATTTGTGCCGGCTGTATTTCTGCTGGGGTGGCAGTGGGACATTGAGGGGGTGGCGCTGGCTACGGGGCTGATGGCGCTAACGGGCACGGTCTTGTTATACCACTTTACCCGGTTGGTGGTGGATTATTCATCACGGCTGTTGTGGTTTTGGCCACTGGCAGCTACGGCCGTGACCGCCCTGTTGATCCTTGCCCTGACTCCTTTGTGGGATGGCCTGAACCTGTGGTTGAGCATGGGGTTGAAGATGGGGATGATTACGGCCGTGTACATCTTCATCCTCTTCCTCACCGAACGCGACCAGCTCAATACCGGTCGTAAAATGATCTGGGGTATAATCGCCCCCATGCTAAAAGAACGAATCAGAAGGAAACCACATGTCTCCTAAAGTGTTGGTCGTCGGCTTTGATGGCGCGACTTTTGATATTATTCGGCCGATGGTGGCCGACGGCCGTAGCGCCAACCGCTTGCCCACCCTGGCCCACCTCATGCAAACCGGGGCACATGGCATCTTGCGCTCCAATATCCCCCCGGTTACCCCTTCGGCCTGGACATCCGTGTTTACCGGCAAAAACCCCGGCAAACACGGCATCTATGACTTTGAAGAGATTGACCCGCAAACGTACCAACTGCGTACCATTCGCACCGACAATCACAACGAAAAAACCATCTGGCAGTTGTTAGGTGAAGCCGGAAAACGTTCGATTGTGTTAGATGTGCCTTTTACTTACCCGCCACAACCGCTGGCGGGGCTGATGATTACCGGCTATGGCACACCCCGCCGACCGGGCACCGTGTTCACCTATCCTGCCGACCTGGCCAACCAGCTACCGGATGAGCTACGCGCCGAGGTACGAGTGGCCCTGCCCACCCACCGTT
>CAYXUZ010000014.1:23640-24207 GCA_964467705.1 uncultured Ardenticatenaceae bacterium
GCCAACAGTTTATTGATGATTGGCAGGGGGTGATGGCCGGGCGGGCCAGGCTGCTGCAATACTTTATTGAAAATGAGGCTTGGGACTTTTTCATGGTCGTGTTTTCCATCACGGACAACATGGCGCATGTCTTTTGGACCTATCTGGACCCGGCGCATCCCAACTATTATCGGGAAGAGGGGGAGACATACCGTCAGGCATTTTTGCATGGCTATGAGATGTGCGATCAGCTTTTAGGGCAGTTGATGGAAAAGACCGGGGCCAACACGACGACGTTGGTGGTATCGGATCATGGCTTTGGCAGTGTACGCCCCCGGCAGTATATTTTTCAGCGATTGTTGGCAGGTGGGTACATTACGTTGAAGCCGGGCAACGGCCGTGTGCCCTTTAAGGCCAAACTGGTGCAAACGGCCGTGACCACCTATAACCGCTTTCCCATCCTGCGTGAATGGGTGAAGGGGTTACGGCCGCAAAATCTCACCTCACTCAAAAAGACACTCACCCAATCGGGCATCATGCCCTCCGAAAAATCCATAGACTACACCCGGTCAAAGGTCATCCCGTCCA
>CAYXUZ010000014.1:24217-38664 GCA_964467705.1 uncultured Ardenticatenaceae bacterium
CAGCTTTGGCCTGCGTATGTGGGTGAATGAAGAAGGGAAATTTGCCAGCGGCGTGGTTAGAAAAGATGAAAAGGAAGCCCTACTTACGGAACTGTCTCAATTTTTACTGGCCGACCGGGACAAGGCCACCAATGAACCCATAATTGCCCAGACATACCGGGGAAACACGCTCTATCATGGCCCGTTGGTTCACCTGGGGCCAGACCTAGTGATTGAGTATAGCAATCTTTACCGCCCAGATATGGCTGACCCACCCCGCAACCCGCATGTAGAAGGTGGGCATACGTTAGACGGGATTTTTCTGGCGCATGGGCCGGGCATTGCGCCCACCCTGGTCAGTGAAGCCAGCCTGATTGACCTGGCGCCCACTATCTTGCACCTGTTGGAACAGCCCATACCACCGGACATGGACGGCCGTGTCCTCACCGATATCTTCACATCAGAATTTGCTCAACGCACCATAGAAGTTAGTCAGACGCCCGCACGCCTGAAAGCACCTCTAACCGCAACAGATAACAATTATTCAATAGAAGAGGAAGAGGAAGTAAAAGAACAACTACGCCAGTTGGGGTATATTGATTAACCCCAAACCCATCATTTCCAAGACAGAAACATTAGGAGCAACGTTACCCAATGTCCGCCAAAGCCTATAAGCCCATTCGTGATTCATACCTTGTATTTGGTCAGCCACAGATATTGGAGCCTGAAATTGATGAAGTCTTAGACTCTTTACGGAGCGCCTGGATAGGCACAGGCCCAAAGGTCGGCCGGTTTGAGGAGAATTTTCGGCGCTATATTGGTTCAGAACACGCGCTGGCGCTCAACTCTTGTACCGCCGGTTTACACTTATGCATGTTAGCGGCCGGCATTGGTCCTGGTGACGAGGTGATTACCACGCCCATGACTTTCTGTGCTACCGTCAACAGTATCATCCACACTGGGGCCACTCCCGTATTGGTAGATTGTGAACGCGATACCCAGCTAATTGACCCCGCTCAGATTGAAGCGGCCGTTACGCCACGTACACGGGCCATCATTCCGGTGCATCTTTGTGGTCTGGCATGTGACATGGATGCCATTATGGATATTGCTGGCCGCCACAATCTGGTGGTGATCGAAGATGCTGCCCATGCCATTGAAACAATTTACAAAGGTCGCAAAATTGGCACAATTGGGCATATGACTGTCTTCAGCTTCTATGCAACCAAGAATGTAACCACAGCCGAAGGGGGTATGGTAACCACCAATATGCCCGAGTTTGCCGAAAAGGTGAAGGTCTACGGTCTGCATGGCTTGAGCCGAGACGCCTGGAAACGTTATTCGGACGATGGCTTCAAACATTATCAGGTGGTTCTGCCTGGCTATAAATACAACATGACGGATTTACAGGCAGCTATTGGTCTGCACCAACTGGAGCGGGTAGAACAGAACTTGCTCCGACGTAATGAAATCTGGGCTATATATAACCAGGCGTTGGCAAAGTTACCCGTCAATTTGCCGGTGAATGATTTATCCGGAGTACGTCACGCCCGCCACCTGTATACCATCATGGTTGATAAGGAAAAGACAGGTGTCACCAGAGATGAATTCATGCAGGCTTTACATGAGCAGAACATTGGCACAGGGGTGCATTATCTGGGCGTCCATTTACATACTTATTACAAGGAACATTTTGGTTGGCGGCCACAAGATTTTCCCAATGCCACCTGGTTAAGTGAACGCACCGTTTCGTTACCCTTATCACCAAAACTAACGAATGCGGATATTGAGAACGTTATTGAGGCGATTTATGCCGTGGTTGGCTGACGGGAATCATGAGCTGGCTGGCACAAGATCAGAATGGAGTGAACATGGATACATCAGCTGAATACTACAAACTGTATCCAATTACGACTGCGGCGTATAACGTCAGTCGAATTGCGGGGCAACAAATTCGGGATCGTGCGTCTCGTTATTTTTCGGGTCAAATGATTGAGATTGGCTGCGGCACGAAAGCAAAGGGGCTTTTGGTAGGGGAATTTGTTCAGGAACACATCGGTTTGGACCATGAAGATTGTCCACATGATAAGGCCAACATTGACTTGTTTGGCACTGCCTATCAGATTCCGGCGGATCATGAATCGTTTGATTGTGTACTGAGCACGGCCGTAATGGAACACCTGGAAGAGCCACAGTTGGCGTTAAAAGAAGCTTTCCGCGTATTGAGGCCGGGGGGTTTTGCCTTATACACCATGCCCTTGTTTTGGCATCTCCACGAAGAACCACGTGATTTCTTCCGCTACACCCAGTACGGTTTGCGTTATTTGTTTGAAGGGTGCGGGTTTACTATTCTGGAGATCACCGCTCTTTCCGGTTTTTGGGTTACATTTGGTACTGAGTTTAACTACTACCTGCGTCGCTTTAATCGGAGCGTGTTCAAGCCGTTTGTTTATGGGTTTACGGCCGTCAGCAATCTGCTGTACCCACTTCTGGATCGTGGCCCATTACGCGATGAACGTTTTACGTGGATGTATATCGTCATCGCCCAAAAACCAGGCGAACTGGCTCGGCCAGGCAAATGAAGATCCAGCAACCGGTTGATGAAACATTTTGGTGGGAAGTTGCCCGCCAATGTGAATATGCCACCTTTTTCCACACTCCACTCTGGCATAAACTGGCAACGATGACATTTCTCGGTCATAAAGATGTATCTGTTGGTGCTATCCTGGAAAATGGTGTCTGTCTGGTGCTTCCACTGCTACAAGCGCCTTCCCGATTCCCCCTTTTACACGTCCGCACATCAACGTATGCTACCTGTTATGGTGGCATTATCGCCAACGGGCCGACAACGCCAGGCGGGCCAAAAGAACTATACAAAAAGCTAGGCTCTCCCCAAACAAGCCGTCTGCATGTTGTGAGCAATCCTTACGCAAACCAGGTGATTCCTTCTGATAGGTTCACCCACCAAAGTTGTGACACGACACATGTACTGCCACTCAATGCTGACTTTGAAATCCTCTTCAGCCTTTTCTCCAAAAGCGTAAGAAATAATATCCATAAAGGTAAACGACTTGGTGTGAGAGTACGCACGGCCGTAACGCTGGCGGACTATCAGACCTATTATGCCGTTTACCAACAATCACTCCAACGCTGGGGCGAGACAACCACATCTCGCTACCCCTGGGATTTGTTTGAGAATGGTTATCTGCTAAGCCAGAGCTATCCTGGTCTGATGCGTTTATGGCTGGCCGAAGTTGACGCACAAGTCATCGCTGGTGCCTGGGTTTTTTATTGGAATGGATTTGTCAATTACTGGCATGGCGCAACCAATGAAGATTTCTTCGAATACCGCGCCGCCAATGTCCTTCACGCAACCATCATTCAAAACGCGGCGGCTGAAAAACAAAACTACTATGACTTCAATCCCAGCGGCGGTCATGCCGGTGTTGCCGAATTCAAAAAGCGGTTTGGCTGCCAGACCAGGGAATTAACCCATTACGTTTACGAGCACCCAATCCGCCGTATGGCGCAGCGTATTCGGAGAATATATTGACGCAAACCGCCACAAAAAATTCTGGATTGCCTGAATGGTTAAGCAAGTATGTTGATCCTTTCAAGTACGGCCGTTTTCTGGAACCACTCCTACTCCGGCGGTCTTTTGCCACAGACAAACCTCAACTCTTCATTTTAGGATTACCTCGCTCCGGCACGACCTTAGTATACCAATACATTGTCCATCGCTTAAATGTAGCTTACTTCACAAATGGCGTCGGCCGTTACCCCTACTCACCTTTCTGTATCACAGCCTGGCAAAAGTGGCGTTATGGTCACTATCAATCCTCTTTTCAAAATCGCTTTGGCAAGACGGATGCTCCGCTTGAACCACGCGAGGCTGGCGGCTTCTGGGGCCGCTTTTTCGACATGGAAGCCTACATTCGGTATGATGACATTCCCCCTGCAACCCAACAATCATTACAAAAATCCATCGCCGCCATACAACATTTGTATGGGAACACCGCCTTTGTGAATAAAAATGTCAAACATATGCTTCGGCTGGATGCCCTGGCACATATCTTTCCCCGCAGCCTTTTCCTCGTAGTTGAACGTAACCTGGCAGAAGTCGGTCTATCTGTTCTACATGCTCGCTGCACCTTACTTCAGAATCCCCATGACTGGTGGTCAGTCCGTCCACCCGACTATGAGCAAATAAAAACGTTGCCCGTTGTGGAACAAATAGCTCATCAACTGCTCTCACTCCAGCAGAAAATGACGGCTGATCTTGCGCAAATAGACACATCAAGAATCATTTACATCCCTTACGCCACATTTTGCCAGGAGCCTGAATATCTCATCAATCAAATCTATCAACCCCTCGACTCTCCTGGCTATCGCAACCCACCAGTGCCTTCATTCATGCTTTCACAAAGGAAACCGAAAAACGAACAAGAGCAGCAACTTGTTCAGCGGCTGCGACAAACAAAATGACTATGCCCTCACCTACTGTTGCCCATTTACACCGCACCTACCTGCCATTGTCTGAGACTTTTATTTATCAGTACCTGGTTACCTTGCAGCAATACCGGCCTATTATGTTGGCCCGCTTCGCCGAGAATCTTTCGCTATTTCCGTTTGATGACCTTTACACGCTTTCACAACTCCCCCCACCTAAACGATACTGGAATTACGGCTATTTCAAGCTTCGGGGGCAGGCACCGTACTTTCGGCAGATAATCGAGAAGACACGGCCGTTGCTCCTCCACGCCCATTTTGGCACAGAAGGCGTCTATGCCCTCCCCCTACGTCGAACCTTCCATCTACCATTGATCACCACCTTTTACGGCAAAGACATGTCCCAACTGGCCCAAGAACCCCGCTGGCAAGCCGGTTATAAACAGCTATTTGCTCAGGGAGAGTTGTTTCTCGTTGAAGGCAATCACATGAAATCGGAATTGATCAAACTCGGTTGCCCGGCATCCAGAATTCGTATTTCCCACATCGGTGTAGACACAGGCAAATTCCGGTTCCAACCCCGCACCAAGCCGACGGAAGGCTCCATCCACCTGCTCATGTGCGGCCGTCTCGTCGAGAAAAAGGGCATTGCGTATACCATTGAAGCCCTGAGGTTCCTTGTATCCGACTACCCACAACTACAACTTAGAATAATTGGTGATGGCCCATTGCGTTCGGAGTTGGAAACGCTGATTCAAGCACTCGATCTGCAAAGCCACGTGCAAATTTTGGGGTACCTTTCCCATGACAAATATGCCGAGGAAATGGCGAGTGCTCACATTTTTCTAGCTCCCAGTGTGCATGCGGCCGATGGTGACAGCGAAGGTGGCGCGCCGACGGTTATTCTAGAAGCCCAGGCAAGTGGTGTTTTGATATTAGCCTCAACCCATGCTGACATACCAGAAGTGGTGGGCATCAAGGAGCCTGGTTATCTGGTTCCTGAACGAGACAGCTTGGCATTGGCGGCTAACTTACGCCGGATATTAGAATCCCCACAGCGTTGGGCGGAGTGGCAAGAAATCGGTCGCCAGCATGTGGCAAGCGAATATGATATCCGAATAGTAACACGCCAATTGGAATCCATTTACGACGAGGCTATCGCCCAACACGTTTAGAAATGTCTATGTCGCCTATACCCATCCTCTTTGTTGACCATGCCCAGGCATTGGGTGGGGCTGAACAAAGCCTGTTGTTCCTGTTGCATTATCTAGATCGGGGGCAATGGCAGCCACATCTGGCTTGTGTGCCAGGACAACTGGCTGACCGTGCTATACGTGCCGGGCTGCCCTGCCACTTTACTCAGTTACCACGTCTACGTCGCTCACCACGTTTTTTTGTGAACTGGGCGCAGAGCGCGCGTCAATTGGCAAATGTGGCGCGGCAGGTGCAGGCCAAAGCCATTTATGCCAACACGGTGCGGGCAGCGTTATACGCTGCTCCGGCGGCACGGTTGGCCAGACGGCCGTTCCTCTGGCATATGCGCGATTTCTGGCTGTCGGAAGAAAAACCACGCCATGTCTGGGCAGACACGGCCGTCAAACGGCTGCTTTGTCTCTCTGCGGCCCAGGTCATTGCTAACTCCCACGCCGTGGCCCAACAATTACCTTGTGTGCGCAAAACGGCCGTCGTTCATAACGGTATTGAAGTAGATTCATTCGATCCGCGCCTGGACGGACGGCCGTTCCGCCAGCAACATCACATCCCTGAAAATGCACCGGTTGTGGGCATGGTGGGGCGGCTACGGCCGTGGAAAGGGCAAACCCACTTCCTGAACGTGGCCGCCCTTGTCCGGCAGCAGGTTCCCGAAACTCGCTTCGTCATCGTCGGTGGTGCCAACTTTGAAATTGAAGGCGACAATTACCCACAACAATTAACCGCTTTGGCTCACGAATTGAACTTGACCAACCACGTCATTTTTACCGGGGTGCTGGCGGATGTGCGGCCAGTTCTGGCAGCGATGGATGTTTTTGTCCATCCCGGTGAACCGGAACCTTTTGGGCTGGTCAATATCGAGGCGATGGCGATGGCGCGGCCGGTGGTGGCTTTTGGGCATGGCGCTTTGCCGGAAATTGTGCAGCATAACATCACCGGTTTGCTCACCCCACCGGGCGATATCTCAAAACTGGCAGAGGCGGTTATCGCCCTGCTTGGTGATGCGGATAAGCGGCAGCAGATGGGGCGCAACGGCCGTGCCCGCGCTGAAACTCATTTTACTATCCAGCGCACCGCTCAAGAGGTGTCACGTATCATGTGTCAAGTATCAGGTAACATGACACATGACACTTGACACATAATACTTGAGATGCTCTACATTTTAGATGCCCGCACTGCCACCGATCACTTTCCCGGCATTGGCCGCTATGTCAGTAATCTGGCGCGGGCGATGGTGGGTGAATTGCAGCCTGGCGAAAAGCTGGTGCTGCTGGTAGATGGGGCACGGCCGTCAGCCTGGCCGTTACCATCGGTGGGTGAACGGGTGGAGCATGTGGTTACGGCCGTTTCTCCCTTCTCTCTGGCGCAACAATGGCACATTCCCCGGCTGCTACGGCAGCACGGAGCCACCATTTACCACACGCCTTACTACCTGATGCCCTACTTGCCCGGCGTGCCCACCGTACTTACCTTGTATGATCTGATTCCGCAGTTATTCCCAGATTATTACCCGGCTCACACTCGTTATCTAATCAATCTGACCACACGTCTGGCGCTGCGCCGTGCTGACCAGGTAATCGTTATTTCGGAGGCTACCCGGCACGATATTCAATATCAATTTAATGCCTACGCGAAGAAAATGACGGCCGTGCCCCTGGCCCCTGACCCCCGATTCTGCCCCCAACCCATGCAGGAGGTCGAACGAATTCGTCAGCAATACCAATTACCGCCAACCTATGTGTTATATCTGGGAATCAATAAACCGCACAAGAATCTGGTGCGGCTGGTGGAGGCGTGGACGGCCGTTCATTCCGCCTCAGTACAATTGGTAATTGCCGGGGCATGGGACGGCCGTTATCCGGAAGCAAAGGAACAGGCGCAGGTTCTCGGTTCAAGCAAGACTATCCGGTTTCTCGGCCCGGTTGCCGATGCTGACCTGCCCGCTTTATACAGCGGCGCCTACTTTTTTATTTTCCCCAGTTTGTATGAAGGGTTTGGGCTACCGGTGATCGAGGCAATGGCCTGTGGCACGGCCGTGATCACCAGCCACACATCCAGCCTGCCCGAAGTGGGTGGTAAAGCGGCCATCTACATCAACCCAAATGATACAGCCGACATAACCCGGCAAATCAAACATCTCCTCGACAATCCGACTTTCATTGCCGAGTATCAGCAAAAATCGTTGGCGCAGGCGCAAAAATTCACCTGGCGGGACACGGCCGTGAGCACCCTCAATCTCTACCGGCAGCTTTTGTAACCGGCGCTCTATCTCAAAAAGCGCCGGTTACAAAACCTGATCAGGGGATATGCACAATCCACAATGACGTGGCGCTCACCTGATCACTAAACACATCCCGGAATACAACCGTCACTGTCTGCCCGGCCATCAATTCCATCGTCTGGCGCGGCAGGGGCACAATCGCCGGGTATATGGTCTGTCCATCAATCGAGAAGCGATGCACAAAAATCTCCTGCCCATTCATCACAAAAGCCAGTTCGTCATCCACACTGACGGCCGTTAGCTGATCGGGGTCAGCCGATAGGAAAAACTGCCCTGTGGGCGGCAAATCAGCCGGTATCTGTATGGTTGCCGTAAAGAAGACCTCGCCTTGAGAGAGTACCGGCCGTGGCTCTACACCGGCACTGACGAAAATAGGAAAGGCCGATGGCGGCGGTGTGGGGGTTGGCCGCACCACAAGAGGCAGATATAGGTAGGAAGTCGTTGGCGACGGCACTTCTTCATCGTTATCCACAATCGTGACGGTGGCTGACATGTTTGCACCAGAGGTGGCGTTGGTCAGGTTGGTTAGTGAAACGACAAAGGTCTCGCTATCTTCCACCAGTTCGTCATCTGTGATGGGCACGACGAAAGTGGCCTGGGTCGTACCGGCGGACAAGGTGAGGATGCCGGAACTTTGAGTGTAATCACTTCCCACAACGGCCGTGCCATCTGTTGTTTCATAAGTCAGCGAAACAGGTTCGGGATAATCATGGCTTAGCGTCACCGTAAAGACCGCCTGGCCCACATCCTCAGGAACAGCAAATTGGTCACTGCTCAAACTGACAGATGGGAAGCCATCGTTGTCCAAAATCGTGATACCGGCATTTACAATGTTACCCAGTGTGGCGTGAATGGGGTCGCTGAGTTCCAGGCTGAAAGTTTCGTCCGGCTCTACCAGTTGGTCATCCAGAATGGGCACGAGGATTTGTGCCTCTGTCGTCCCGGTGGTGAAGGTGAGAATGCCGGTCACGATCGTGTAATCCTCCCCTGCTACGGCAGTGCCATCACTCGTTTCATAGGCCACGCTCACCGGGTCGGGATAGGAGTGACTTAACGTGGCAGTCAGGACTACCTGCCCAGCATCTTCCAAAACGGCGTAATCAGCCGCGCTCAAGTTGATTTCGGGATAGGTGTCCTCGTCCAAAATGGTGATAGTGGCCTCGGCAACATTTCCCAACGTGGCATGAACGGGATTGCTGAGCGCCAGCATGAACGTTTCGTCTGGCTCTACCAGTTGATCATCCAGAATGGGCACGAGGAGTTGCGCCTCTGTCGCCCCGCCAGTGAAGGTGAGGATGCCGGACACGGCCGTGTAATCCTCTCCCGCTACGGCCGTGCCATCACTCGTTTCATAAGCAACCGTCACGTCCAGAAAGGGTTGGGCTGGGGAAAGTACGGCCGTGACCATTATCTGCCCCGCGTCCTCATCTACCACATAATCGGCGGCGCTCAGGTTGATTTGGGGGATGATGACCTGGGTCACGGCCGTACTGCTGTTGTTGGTGGGGGTAATATCGGCGCTGTTGGAGATGACGGCCGTGTTCACAATCGTCGTCTCGCTCAATAGCTCCGGGCTGATGATACCCGTCACCGTGATCACCCCACCCGTACCTGGAGCCATATCTGCCACTTGCCAGACAAACGGTGTGCTACCGGTTGGTGTAACGGTCACGCCGCTACTCGTGAATATCGGATTTAGAATAGTGGCCGGAATCAAATCAGTGATCACTGTACCAGATGCCAGAACCAAACTATTATTGGTAAAGGTAAGGGTATAAGTGATTGGTTGAGCGGGCACGGCCGTGATACTCGACACCGCCTTGTTGATAGCTACATCAGATGGGAGAGCGACTGTAAAGAGATAAGCCGAGCCTGAGTCACAATCAGGGTTGGAGGGACAGAAATCATCATTTAAGAATGCTCCCACTGCCATCGTTCCCCCTGAAATGCTGACGCCCCCCCAGCTAAACCAATCATTAGCTGCTCCATCGCTGGCAATCAGTTTGTTAACTTCTACCCACTGGGCAGGGTTTACTACATCTCTTTCAAACAAATAGGCAGTCCCACTGTTAACAGTTATTCCATCACCATATTGAGCACCGACTATCAATCGGCCAGCTTCTAATTCCAGTAAAATTCCAAACCTATCACCTGCCATACCATCAGAGGGAACGATATGGGCTATCTGCCCCCAATTGTTTGTCCCACCCGCATGACGATCGAAAAGGTAAACTGCACCTGGATTGGGTGATGCCTGAATAGCTCCGACAGCTAACAGATTTCCTTCTATATCCACAGACATCCCAAACTGATAATTGGCCCCTGACGGGTTTGGGTAAATTTGGGCAACCTGCCCCCAGTTGTTTGAACCGCCGGTATTTCTCTCAAATATATATACAGAACCAGATTCCGTACCATTGGTATCCTGCCCATCTGCGCCGGCTACCACGATGTCACCAGCGATTGCTACTCTTTGACCCAATCTATCCGAAGGATCCCCATCTGTAGCAATCACCTTTCTAACCTGACCCCAGCTATCTGGCCCACCCGCATTACGGTCAAAGATATAAATGGCCCCAGCATTGTCACCATTGCCGTTATTATCCCAACGAGCACCGACAACGGCCGTATCTCCATCAATATCAACTGCCCAGCCAAACCTATCCCAGTAAGCGCCATCAGCGGCTACCAACTTGGCAACTTGTCCCCAATTATCAGGCCCGCCAACATTTCGTTCAAAAATATAAGCGGTTCCGGTTTGGTCTGAATTTCCATCACCCGTGCCTGCACCAACAATTAAAGTACTCCCTGATATTGCCAGCGCACTTCCAAACCCATCCCCATTTCCTGCTGTGCTGTCAGATGGCGTTATAACGTTTGTTAGTCCCCAATTATTGGGGCCGCCAGCATGACGGCTGTAGACAAAGACTGATCCAGGCGTATAGCCAGGGTGAGGGTAATTTCCAACGGGGGATTGCCCCACAAAAAGTGTATCCCCATCAAGCAGCACGGCACGGCCGTAATGACCATCCTCCAAACCGGCGCCCGCAGGGGGTAGGAATTTAATCGTCTCGGTTATTACATCATTCGGTACTCTGTTCTCAAATTCAGCTATTTTGGGTTCAACAATTTGAGATTGAAACGCCACGACCTCACGGCCGTAGCCCAACAACACCCCGACACTCAGAACAATGCCCATCAGGAAAAATATGCGTTTGTACATGATAGTTTGAATCCCCTATTAATAAGCTAACTGACGCCTGACACCGCATGGCCCAGTTTCCGACAACTGGCAAAAGTTTACCGGTATTTACCGGAAGGGGCAAAGTACGCTTGTCCCGGTTACCCGTAAATCGTCATCCGTAATCCGTGAACCAACCTCTGCTACTGCTTACTGCTCACCGCTCACTGATTACCGATTCCAGGCTACGGCCGTTCCGCCAACAACGCCTGCAACCGCGACACCACCATGGCAATGGCGACCTCGTTCATCCCCCCATTCGGCAAAATCACATCGGCAAACCGTTTACTTGGCTCCACAAATTTCAGGTGCATCGGCCGTACCGTTTCCAGGTATTGGGCAATCACCGCATCCAACGAACGGCCGCGCTCGTTCATGTCCCGCTGCAAACGGCGAATAAATCGCACATCCGCATCCGTATCTACAAAGAGTTTAATATCCATCAACTCCCGCAGTTTCCGCCGTGTAAAAATCAAAATGCCGTCTACCAGAATAATCGGGCAGGGCGATACCAGCACCGTCTCCTGCGTGCGCCGGTGAAGGGTAAAGTCATACACCGGCACGGCTACCGACTCACCGGCTAACAATTGCTTGATGTGCTGGACGAGCAGCCTGGTCTCCAGAGAATTGGGATGGTCATAATTGACCGCCGCCCGCTCCGCTAACGAGAGGTCGGGGCGATCTTTGTAATAGGCGTCATGGGGCAAATAGGCGATCTGGGATTGGCCAACGGCCGTTAAAATTGTGCGCGCCACCGTCGTCTTACCCGACGCCGTTCCCCCCGCCACCCCGAACACCACCGGCTTCTTTTTACTCATATCCCTCTTCCTCCGTAAATTATTCTAACACCGAGGCGCAGGGGCGCAGAGACAAAATTCGCGTTTCTTCGCGTTCTTCGCGGATCAAAAAAGGCCAGCACAACGCTGACCTTCCTAACCAAGCCAGCTAAGGGAGTCGAACCCTTGACCTACGCATTACGAGTGCGTCGCTCTACCGACTGAGCTAAGCTGGCGTTGCGAGCAAAATTATAACAGCCCCAACCGGCCCTGACAAACCAGTTGCCACAAATGCCCTACCCATGATAAAACAGACCCGTCACATCAGCTAAGGAAATCAACATGAGTACCAACCAACCTACGACCGCCAATGCCCCCCTGCCCGCCAACATACCCGGCATTCCCACAGAAACGGCCGAACAAAAAGCACAGCGCCAACGGGATGCCCGCCGCAGCGAAATTGAAAAGACAGCCAGCGTCGTTGGCCCAGATCGCATCATCCTCAACGGTGAAGATCTGTCCAAAATGGATTTAAGCGGCATCAACTTGAGTGGCGCCAGAATGAACGATGTCAATTTTAAAAAAACCAATCTGCAAAAGGCGCAACTCGATGGTACCTCCCTGGAACGTGCCGAGTTCATTCAAACCAACTTAAAACAAGCTTCCTTAAAAAAGGCCAAACTGTTCCTGGCTACATTCAAAAATGCCGACCTTGAAGAGGCTGATCTGACAGAAGCCTATTTAGGGCGGGTCACTTTGCAGGGGGCAAATTTGAAAAATTGCAACTTTAGCAAGGCCAGGTTGCACTTCACCGATTTACGTGGATGTGATCTGAGTAGCGCCACCCTGACAGGCACAGACCTGCGCGACGCCCGCTACAATAAGGACACCAAATGGCCGTCTGACTTCAAATTACCAGAACTCACTGGCGCTATCCTGATGGAGTGAAGCCCTCATCCGTAACCCGAAGCCCGTAATCCGAAGTCGGATAACGGATTTCCGATTACGGATTACCTCCGGTCGCCACCGGATTCTCCGGCTCGCTGCTCCATTCACTCCAGGAACCGACATAAAGACGGCCGTACCCCAGCCCACTATGCGCCATCGCCAACACATTCACACAGGCGCTCACTCCCGAACCGCAGTAAAACACGGCCTCATCTGGCGGCGTATTTTCCAGTAGCGCCTGGAATTTTTCTCGCAGTTGCTCGGCTGGCAGGTAACGGCCGTCCACCCCCCAATTCTCCTCATAAAAATAGTTCACCGCCCCCGGAATGTGCCCCGCTTTTTTATCAATCGGCTCGATCTCGCCGCGATACCGGGCTGGGCCGCGAGAATCTACTAACAGCGGTACGCCGGGCACGGCCGTCATCTGCACCAGCCAATCGGCACGGGGCGCGCCGGTAAAAACGACCGGGCGCGGCGTCCGTGTCTCATCACTCACCGGTAAACCCGCCGCCTGCCAGGCCGCCCAACCGCCGTCCAACACGGCCGTCGCCCCATGCCCCATGTATTGCAACATCCACCACAACCGCGCCGCATACGCCCCATTACGAGCACCATAGACCACCACCTGCTTCCCCTCATCCATCCCCCACCGGCCAAACAACGTGGTCATGGCGGCCGGGGTGGGCAACGGATGACGGCCGTTGTCCGTCAGCGGCGGCCCGCTCAAATCCTCGTCCAGATGTGCGTACAGCGCCCCCGGAATATGCGCGGCGGCATATTGGCGGCGGCCCCAGTCTGTGTCCGCCAATTCAAACCGGCAATCCACAATCACCCAATCGGGATCAGACAAATGGCGTTGTAACTCTTCGGGAGAGATGAGGGTAGTGTACATTAAGGAGACGGCGTACTCGTCACCAGCGGTGGTGGTTCGGTGGGGGGTGGCGGCGGTGGCGTGTCGGTGGGCCAGGCTAGCGTAGGGGTGGCGGTGGGCACGGTGGCGGTGGGTGGCACGGCCGTGCCCGTTTCCGTCGGCGTGGGTGTGACGGTGGGCGCGTTGGGGTCTTCCAGGAAGGCGATAGAGCGCCGTTCCCCTTCAGCCAATACGCCGCCATCTTCCAGCCGCACCTGCCACTCATACCGACCCGGTAACACCTGCAACCGACTGTTGCCGGTGGTGAAATTGTCGGCCGTTAACTGCACGGCGTAATACGTGCCGTGTGTGGGCTGGTTCAGTTCGGCAACGGGGAATGAACCTTGCTGCGTATGCAGATAGAGTACAAACCGCTGATTACCGCTCAGAGGCATGGGCCAGTTCCAGGCGTAGGTCACGGCCGTTGTCACCATCGCTTCCGTGTTTTGCGCCGGTTCTTGCAGGCGCACGGCCGGAACCGGACGGGCGGCAAACGCATTGCCAAACTCCGCCGACCAGTACCAGACATTGGGCGCATTAAAATCACTAAAATAGCCCACGCCCACGTCGGTGGCCGCTTCGTTCAGCAAAATGGCGCGATGTGAGGGGCTGTTCACCCAAAATTCCACCGCCTGCCGCGCTTCCTCAAAG